>JAQUNM010000065.1 GCA_028717605.1 Minisyncoccota bacterium | reverse complement strand
CTTCAAAAAATAAAAAAGATTTAGCCAAAAAGCTTCAAGAATTCAAAGGAATAGGACCGGTGACAACCAGAATATTTTTAAGAGATCTTGAAATTTAAGAAAGATAAAAGGTTGAGCAAAAATTGAAGTTTAGGGTAAGTTATTTTTTTAGAGGTTCAACCTCCAAAGACACTTTCACTTTTTAAATTATTATGGCTTTTAAAGCTAAAATTAAAGATCCGGTTAGCGGGTTAAGTCATTTAATTGGTGCAATATTATCTATTGTTGGCACAGTTGTTTTGGTTCGCTCAGCTGTTTTAAAAGATTCTCCTATCAATATAATTTCGTTTTCTGTTTTTGGCTTAAGCATGATCTTCCTTTATACATCGAGTGCTATTTATCATCTCTTTGGACATTCTCCTGAAAAAATAGATATTTTTAGAAAGATAGATCATGCCATGATTTATGTTTTAATTGCTGGAACATATACGCCAATTTGTCTTATTCCTCTTTGGGGGCCATGGGGATGGTATTCTTTAGCGTTGATTTGGATCTTAGCTGCCCTTGGGATCTCAATGATTTTTTTCAAAAAATTCTGGATAAACGTTCCTCGTTGGATGGCTACAGCCATTTACGTTGTAATGGGGTGGTTAAGTATAGTTTTAATTTATCCATTAAGTCAGAAGATTGGTTTTGCTTTTATTAAATGGCTTATTTTGGGAGGAGCTTTTTATACGATTGGTGCTTATATTTATGCTCAAAAAAAGCCAAATTTTTGCAAACAATTTGGCTTTCATGAAATTTTTCATATTTTAACTATGTTAGGAACATTTTGTCATTTTTGGGGAATTTATAAATTCTTTACCTAAAAATTAAATTAATAAAATTGGTAGAAATGTGTACTATCTAACCAATTAGGTAACGAAATAAACGGGTAGCTCTTTAGAATTATTAACATGTTTCTTATCTAATCGACTGTTATTTTTGGATGATGGTTGGGTATTATGGATTTGACTTTTAACAACCTCTGATGAGTTGTTGATTAAATTAAGTTTCTGATATAGGGTTAGGTATCCGATTTTACCATGCCTTCTTTTCTTTTGGAGAGGTTTTGGATGTTCAACCTCCAAATCCTCTCCAAACCTACAATGGAATTAAGATAAGAAGCGAAAAGAAATGAGAACATAACATTCTCATATTCTCGAGAATGTGAGAATGTTGATTGGCTAAAATAAAAAGTTGAACTTTTGAAAAAAATTATTTAAATAGAATTATGAACAAAGAAGTTGAAGTAAAAGTAAAAATAGAAAATTTTGACGATATCAAAAAGAAAGTTTCAACCCAGGGAAGATTAATAAAATCAATAAGGCAAATTGATGAATATTATGTTCCTTTTCATAGAGATTTTTTTGCTCAAAAACCTCATCCGACAGAATGGTTGCGAATAAGAACAAACCTAGATAGAGTGGTTTTTGAATACGATAAATCTATAAATAAAAAACCAGATGGAGAGCAAGAGTATGCTGAGGAATACGAAACAGAAATTTCTAATCCGGAAGAATTTAGAAAGATTTTAAAATTTTTGGATTTTAAAAAAGTGATAACAGTAGATAAAAAGCGGGAATATTGGGATTGTGGACGTTTTGAAGTTGCTTTAGATAAAATTAAAGGATTGGGGCCTTTTATAGAAGTGGAGGCAAAAAATAATTTTTTTAAAAATAATATAGAAGCAAAAATAGAATGTATTAATTTTTTAAAGAAACTTGGCGTGAAAAATGTTGAAAAAAACCACATTAAAAAGGGTTACCCTGTTTTACTGTTAGAAAAGAAAAATTAATTTTATAACAAAAATGAATTCTGCGCAGGAAAAGCAATAAAGCGCCAGCATTAGTTTTTACAGAGATAATTTTTTAAATAAAAAATAAATGTTAATTAAGGTTAAAGTTTTTCCTAATTCAAAAAAGGAAGGAATAGTTAAAAAATCAGAGGATAGTTTTGAAGTAAAAGTGAAAGAAAAACCGTTGAAAGGCAAGGCAAATAAAGCAGTGATAAAAGTAATTGCTTTATATTTTAAAATTCCCGAAGGAAAAATTAAATTGATTAAGGGCGCAAAGCAAAGAAACAAAATTTTTGAAGTTCGTTTATAAAATTTATAAAAACAAAACAAGCAATACAACGTTCTCACATTCTCGAGAATGTGAGAATGTTGTAATGAAAATCGATGGTGAGGTTTTCTAAAAAAAATAAAATACAACATTTTGTAGAGAAATAACGAAAATTTAAAAAGATAAGTTTTTAATATGTTTAAAGCAAAAACAAATAGAATTAAAATATTAGCAGAAAAGTATCCTGAAAGAATTAAAGAATTGGAGAAAGTTTTTAACAACAAAACTAACGTTTATATTGACTTTGCTAATGTTATACGTTGGCAAGATAGATTAAGGTGGCATATTGATCTTACAAGATTAAAACAATTTTTAGATTCTTTTGAAAATATAGAAAAGATTAAATTTTATAATGGAAAGCTTGCAGGAG
>JAQUNM010000064.1 GCA_028717605.1 Minisyncoccota bacterium | reverse complement strand
AGACAGGAATTGTTTTAATTGCTTGTGTTAATTTAGAATACCAGATTTTTTTTAATTTATTTTGTCTTATGTTCCCTAAAACAAAATTAAGTGCTGAAGGTCATGAAATCACATTGCCATTTGATTGTATAGTAAGTGACCAACGTTTATATTCACAACAACTATTTGTGTTTTGATAGAGATAATAACATTTATTTTTTATAAATTCTGTTTTAAATATAGAGCTTAGCTGAATTTTCATTTTTGTTTTATTTTCTACATGATACTTTAAAAGATCTTTATAAGCATTAAAAAAATCTTCATTATTAGGCATAACTATTTCTTTATTTTTTATGCATTCTCCTTGTTCTCTAGGAATAGAAACCCGCCAACGGTTTATTCCTAAACATTCAAGAAATTTATACATTTCCATTAAATAATTTACATTGCGTTTTGTAACTATGGTATTTATCGTAACCCAAAAGCCCAGCTTTTTTACTTTTTTAATAAAACTGATAGTTTTTTCAAAGTTGCCTTTGCCTCTTAAAAAATTATGTGTTGTAGAAGAATGACCGTCAAGACTTACTAAAAAAACTATATCTTGGCCGGTTTTTTTAATAGCCTTAATAACATCTTCTCTGTATATGGTCCCATTAGTAAAGATACCACCTATATATATATGTCTTTTTGCAAGCTGTTTAATTAAAATAGGAAGATCTTTGCGGGTAAATGACTCTCCTCCAGAAAGAAAACATCTTTCTATATTTAATTCTTGTAGTTGATTAAAAAGCTCTTCTAATTCTTTTGTAGTTAATTCGTTTCTTGCTGTTTTCTTAAAATCGCTTCGTCCATAACAGTGTAGACACCAAAGATTACATTTTCCTGTTATTTCAATTTGAACCTCTTTTAATTGAGGATTTTTAAGGGGTAGAGGAAAAACTATATTATTGATTTGTTTTTTACTTAAGTCTAATAAATTTTCATTTTTAAAAAATTGGAAAAAAGATAAAAGGTTTCTTTTTGATTGATAAAATTTTTTTGAAATCAAAGAAATATCATTTTTTCCATTACAATACCACAAAATTTTAGCTTGCAAGTCCTCTAATTTAAAAATATAACCATTTTTAAGGTTTTGAAGATAAAAATCGCCCACGTTTCCTCTTATTCGACAATTTTTCAAAACAGGATACATTTAATTATTTCTGATGTCTATTATTTTGTATTAAAAAATAACTAGAGCTTAATGCCTAGCGTCCTTTTGGAAAAATTTATTAACTTCGATATACTAATCACCTCCAGAAGTATCAACAGAGGCTTTTAAGGTATGGGCGGGAGGACATTCTCTTTTAATAAAGTGGAAACCTTTTAAAACGTTTTTATTGTGCTTTTTCCTCTCCCCTTCCTTATTGTTTTGTTTTTTAACTTTAGTCATAGTATTTAATTATATATCGACCTTTTAAAAATATTTTAAAGAAAACGAAAAAACTTGTCAATAATTAATTCCCAAAAAGAATAGATTTTTTTCTCTATTTTTTGAGGCTTATATCTTTTTTCCATTATTTAAAAATTAAATCCTTAAATTTTCTAAAATAATTAGGATTATTTGATTATGTATAAAATTTAAAAACTAAGCTTTATAGATTTCCCAGTTCTCTTTAACTTTTTTATCAACCTTAATTCCCACTTCATCTCCTTTCTTTGCTTTGGTAATATCCGTATGATCAACCTGCATTGATTTTACTTCTTGCTCAAATTCTTCTTCACCCTTTTTTAGTTTTATTTTATCTCCTACCTTTAAAGGAGAATTTAATTTTACTATTGCGGCCTGAACCTTAGGAAAATAATGAGTTATTTTCCCTATTGGTTTTTCTTCTGCCATAAATTTAAGTTTAAAAATAACGACCTTTAAATTTTAATTTCTTTTTCTTTTTGAATTAACTTAATAATTTTTTCTACTAATCTTTTTGGATTTTTATCAAAAACAATATTTCCTTTGCCCTTTTTCATTTTTTTAATTAAATCTCTTATTTCGTCCGCCGTACCACCAGTTCCTTCAAGTACACCAATAGGTTTTTCGTCTTCAAAAGCAATTGTAAACTCATTTAGTGTTCCCATTCTGCCACAACAAAAAATAACGCCATCGGAAGCTCTTGTTAATAAAAGATTTCTCCCTGAATAATTAAATCCAGTGTAAATTATAATATCAAAATAGTCGGTTGGTAAATGATATGTCTTTACATGTTCTTTTTCAGAGACTGCAGGAGAGACACCGATTGAAAATCCATTTTCTTCTTTTGCCCCAATCGCTGACCAATAAGGAATACCCGTTGTTGCGCCAGTTACAAGAATACCTTTTTGTCTTATAATTTCTCTTCCTAATTCTTTTGCTGCCTCTAAAGCACAGGTATTGCAATGATTTGTTGATGCAGCTCCAGAAACACATATTTTATAATATTGCATAATTTTAATTTATTTAAATATTATAAATTATAACAGCGATTAGCCTTCTTTACAACTCTTGTCAAAATTAAAATTTTTTGATAATATTACCATCACTTAAACTAATTTAATTAAATCACGTTATGCCAATTACAAAATCTGCTCAAAAATCAATGCGCCACGACAGAAAAAGACAGAAAGTGAATTTACTTTGGAAAAAACAATTAAAAGAAAAAAAGAAAGAAATAGAAAAGTTGG
The DNA here is from genome assembly GCA_028717605.1 of Minisyncoccota bacterium. Lineage (GTDB taxonomy): Bacteria > Patescibacteriota > Minisyncoccia > Minisyncoccales > GWA2-38-27 > PWMZ01. The sequence continues at coordinate 67 of JAQUNM010000064.1, read as the reverse complement.
TAGATACAGGAAAAAACAAGGAAGCAGAAAAATTGATTCCTTCTTATTATAAGGTTGTTGATAAAGC
>JAQUNM010000063.1 GCA_028717605.1 Minisyncoccota bacterium | reverse complement strand
ATATGAAAAATTGTAATCATTGTAAAAAACGTTCTAAAAATTATCAATTATATTTCTATTGTACCATACTTAAACAAGATATATTATTTTCTAATTGTAAAAACTGTAAAGATAAAGAATATAAAAATTATAAACCGCTCAAACAACGAACATCTAAGCGGGCTAAAGCTGAAAATAATAGGTTTAGTATAATTACTAATATTAGTGTGACCTAAACGTTTTGATATTACCGTAATTGGTATTTGCATATTAACTAATAAACTCGCGTGTGAGTGCCTAAAATCGTGTATGCGGATAGTTTTAACTTTAGCCTCTTTACAATAATTATTTTTTTTTCTTTCTATCGTGCTGTCTGATAGCGGGGTATGACCGCCGAATATAAACCAATCGTTGTCAAACCCCTCAAAATCTTTATAATAACTTTTAAGTTTTTGCAACAATTTAATTAAATTATTAGGTATTTTAACTATTCTATTAGAATGTTTGGTTTTAGGCGGTAGTATTGTATATCTAACCCCTTTTATTTTATTAGTCAAAGTTTTATTAATAATTAATTCATTTTTATTAAAATCGCTCCAAGTTAGTGCTTGAATTTCGCCTCTTCTCATTCCGGTTAAATAAAGAGTGGCAAAAAATGTTTTATATACAATATCATCTTTAATTATATTAATAAATTGTTCAAATTCTTTTTTATTCCAAAATAATATATCTTTTTTAAATTCATTAGGATTTTTAAATTGTGGTGTTTCTTTAACAACATTTTTTTTCAATCCATAATATTTAATTCCAAATGCAATTATTGCCGAAAAATTAGTTTTAATTGAATTCTTATATCGTGTGGACAACTTCTTGTTATTCAAATAGCTTTGCCAATTAATACAATCTTTAGAAGTTATATTATTTACCTTTTTATTTATAAAATATGGTAATATGTGTTTATTGGTATGCAATTTGATAGTATCTAGGGTTCGTTGTCTAATTTGAGGGCTAACATAATCAACATAACTTAAATACAATTCATAAAAAGTTAAGGAAGTATTGGTGCTGACCTCTCTTAACTTCAATCTGGCTTCTTCTTCTTGCGCTTCTCTTTTGGTTGGGAAACCCCGTCTTGTGAGATGTTTCCATTCATCGTTGGCGTTTTTTTTCGCAACCTAATATACCAAGTATTTCGCTCTTTATCTTTATATACTGGCACGATTATTACCCCCCCACAATGTTATTTTTTTAGCGCTGGGTGAATGTAACTATTATCGGCTACTTTAATAACATCTTCAGTTAGAATATTTCCCCAGTTAGCTTTATAAATTGTTTCATTATTAAAATATAATTTTACTACGTTATAAGTCAATTTGAAAAACATAAGAGTCATCAAATAAAGTATTGTTATAAAAGTTTAATTTTAAATCTCCATCTCCAATAGGTTGTTCAAAAATTATAATTCCTTCTTTAATTCCACTTTTTAATAATTCTCCAGAGTCAAAATCCTTTGTATATTTAGCATCTGTTTCTTGCCCTAATGAATTTTGCATTTTCCAATTAAAAGAAGAATAAGAGATTTTTTTGTCAGATTTGTTTTCAATTTTTATTGTTACTAACACAAATTCATTTCCTTCAATAGGTTTGGTAAAACCACTATTATTTACAGTAGCTGGATTGTTTGAATGTTGGACATCGGTAACAGTATAATTAATATTGTTTACAATAACAGTTTCGTTTAAATTAAACACTTTTTGCTACTTTTTGTAGTTTTTTATTGATTTTTTTGTAAAAAGGGTATATACTATACACAAACAAAGGGATGAATAGAATGAAAAATTATTTTTACAAGAACGTTAAGTTCTTAAGGGAACAAAAAAGACTAACTCAATCAGAGTTAGCCGAAGAATTAAACAAAAAAGAAAAACTAGATATAAAAGAAGCTACCATTGGGCATTGGGAAAATAATATTAGAACTCCTAAAATAGAAACAATTTTAAAGGTTGCTCATTATTTTAATGTCGGTTCTGAAATTATATTCAATGATATTAAAAATAATATAATTAATTATACATTAGACGAAGAAGAACAAGACTTGAAAAATCTGGGAAGACTTCTAAAACGGCTTGGTTATATGAAAGGGAAAAACCCAACTAAAGATGAAATGAAAAAATTTTTGATGTGGTATGAAGCAAGTCGTCGTTTATTTGATGAATAATAAAAAACACATCCCCTTTAAGATATGTTTAATTAATTTAGTAAAATAATCATCAAGTTTTAATATAAATAAGATTTGTTTTAGATTTGTCATAATACTCCCTCCCTGTTAGCTGGATATAATACCATATATTGCCATCGTTGGCAAGTATAAAAGATGGAAAGGATGTGAAATAACGAAAAAACTAATTCTTGCTTAATGAACATAAATTATTAAGGAGGATTAAAGTGAAAAAAGGAATTAAAATATTTAAAAAAATAATGTTAGGCTTTTTAGGGTTAATAGTAATTATAGTTATTTTATCGGTGGTGTTTGGAGAGGAAAACAAGGAAACTCCTAATACTAAAGAAGAAAATACTCAAAATGTTTCAAAACAACTGACTGAAGAAGACAAGATCAAAAAAATAATTAAAGATACTATTAAACTAAAAACCAATTTAGAAAATTATCCTGACAGAGTAAAGCAAATAATTATAAATGGAACTGATAGTAAATTTATCTCAATAACTTTAGTTGCAAATAACAACTGGAATAACAACTATATTAAGCTAGGAATTTTTAAAGATACAGCAGAAGTTATGCATAAATTATCACAAGTATATGATAATTTAAACGAAGTAAGATTTTTTTGGAAGTTTCCTCTTGTCGACGAGTA
>JAQUNM010000062.1 GCA_028717605.1 Minisyncoccota bacterium | reverse complement strand
AAACACTGCTCACCCATATTCATGAGGTTTTGAAGTCTCTCGTAAAACCCGGCAATATTTCCCTTTTCGAAAACCATTATTGAAAAAATTATGGTGAGCACATAAACGCCTAAAGATAATAAAAACTTATCTTTTCTTTCTAACAAAATATACAGAAGCAAAAAAATTGATACGGGGGCAAAACCCAAATAAAAAAGCGGGAGTAACGCTGAAATAAAAACCGGGAATATCACACTATTCTTACTGGAAGTGGAGAAAGAAATTCTTCCTTCCATGAAGAAAAAGGCCAAGGAAAACAGCAAAAGAGGGGCTATAAAGGGATAATACTCATCATAACCAATTAAAAACAGAAACCAAAGAGGGCTCAGTAAAGGAAGTAAAATACTCAGTTTATCTTTATAATTCTTGATTATCCAAATTGAAAAAATACCAATCCAAATTCCTGAAACACTTTTGGCGAAACTTAATCCATCCGCCAAACCTCTTATAAAAGCACTTTGTGAAACAACTTTATAGATTATCTGCAGTATTTCAATCCCCAAAAACCATCTGGGAAAGGAGATTTCTCCTGAAGCATATCTCAAAACATCCCCTGAGTCCCCATAAACTGCAATTTTAACCACTTGCTCTAATTGGTTATAAAGATTAAATATAAACAAAAATAATATAAGGAGAACAAATAGAATCCAGGTGTATTTTTCAGACTTTTTAAGTAAAAAAACTAAAATAACAAAGAATATCAGAGCTATAAATAAGATAGATTTTATAGCTTCGTTAAAGTCAATTTCTAATTGATAGGAAAAGATACTAAAGGTGAAAATAAAGGAATAAGCAAAGAATACTGGGATAAAAATAATTTTGTTTTTCTCAATAAATTTCATTTTTAATGATCAATGCTTACTAAGAAATTTTCAAAAAAACATGTTCATCATCTTCATATATAAGGGTAGATTGTTCTTTAAGAAAATCAATATCTTCCTCAGATGCTTCCTTATTAACAACCAAGTATAAATTTTCTATAAGGACTGCGTTCTCAAAACCTTCTTTGGTGACTAATTCTTTGGTGAATTTTTCAGATTCAAACGAATCATCAGCAAAATCTCTAACATTAATCAAATACGAATCGTGAACGTTTATCCAAAAGAAGGCTTTTTTTGATTCGTTGTAAGGATAAACAATAAGATTAACTTTCGAATAGCTCTCCCCAATAAAAGAATATACTTCGGGCGGTTGAGAATGTTTCTGAATTTTTATTGGAATATATGTCTCGAACAAAGTTACAGCGACTAACAAAACAACAAAATAACGAATAAATTTTCTCTTCTTTGGATAAATCTCATGTAAATGAGAAATGATATAAGACAAAATAAATAACAAATTAAAAAGGAGAAACACACTCAAACGGGCGGTAACTCTAAACATTGGAAACAATAGATACACCAAATAACCCGGGGTATATATTTTTAACCCGGAAAGTGTGAGGAATGGGGGCATCATAAAAGAAACAATAATTAAGTTCGTTAACCAAAGTAATATAATCCGCCTTTTTTCCTCAACAGGAAATTTTTTAACAAAAAAAGAATAGAAAGATAGAACAACCGTAGTTACAAGAAAAACCACTCCAAAATAATTTGCGCTGTGTTCTCCCGCAAAGTAGTTCAGACCAAGAAAGTAGCCGGTAGAAGAAATCTTATCAACCATGGTTTTTCCAAAACCCCCAATCCAAGGATTCTTAACTGGGGGTGTAAAAAAATACCAAGGACGCGAGCTAAAATAAAAAAAGTCTTCATAAGGACGTTTGAGGGTGTAATTTGTACCAGCTAGATTTTGGTGGCGATCAGAAGAATCAATATAAGTTGCCGAAAAGAAAGGAAATAAGAAAAAAGCTGTTAACGACAATGAAATAAATAGAACCTTCAAATAAACCCAAATAAATTTTATGTCACGATATCTTATAAAACTCAAAAACACAAAAAAACTTAGGTAAAGTAAATTGAAAAAACCAATATAATTGGAGATGCTTACAGAAAAGGCAATCACTATACCAAGTTGCAAAATATTTTTTGCCGAAGAGGCTTCTTCCGTAATTTTTCTCAGATAAATAAGAAAGAGGGGGATCAACCACAACTGAGAAAGACTTAAGTGAATTCCCATGTGAACCCAAGAAAAAGTACTAAAAGAGAACAACAAAGTGTAAACCCAACCATATTTATATGCTTTAAAAAATTTATACGAGAAATATAAATTTAAAAACAGGGTAAACAAAACAAAAAATAACTGAGCATTTTCTTTAAATATAGTCCCAAATACAGAAAGCGCGAATGCCCATACAGGCTGGTTTGACTGCCAAGGATGAGTATAATCAGTTAAAAATCTAGAATAAAATGAATAAGAATCCCCAACTCTAAAAAACCCATTTGATACTTTACTCCATACCAAAAACCCCAATTGATCATCAAGACCACCTATTACAATCATGGTTTATAAAGATCTCTATACTTGGCAATTGACATCACTATAAGCATAACAAATAAATAGAACGCGGCATGATTTTGAGTTTCAAATTTGGGAAAGAAAACCATTATTAAAAATAAAAAAATCGAAAACCACCAAAAATAATTAAAAGGTATCCTATTAATAAATATACAATATTGAAAAAGAGATAACACAACTAAAGCTAAAATATATGAAATTGAATTAAAAAAGAATACACCTAAAATAATGAAAATTAAGGTAATAGCATAAACCGAATATTCTCTAATCAATTTTTTCCTATCTAGTTTTTTGTATTGTTTGAGAATTAAAGAAATCATAATTTTTTAGGCAATCTCCTCTTTCCCAAAAGATGAATCGCCAAAACAGTTAAACACACTAACCAAGTCGTCCCAGCAACAATCATACCCATATAAGACCATCTTTGGGGAAGAAATTCTATTATAAATGTAACATT
>JAQUNM010000061.1 GCA_028717605.1 Minisyncoccota bacterium | reverse complement strand
CCAGTTCAAATTCTTTGGAATAATATGGTAGAGGATACTTTTCCAAATATTGCATATGCTTTTGAACCAAAAGAAGAGGATCTTATGAAAAGAGGACCTACCCCCCAAAAATCCCCGCTTTTTACAAGAGAGATGTTGTTTTTGACAGTAGGAAATGTTATTTTTAATTTTATTTGTATTTTTTATTTTTGGTTTTTTTGGCAGCACTTAAACTTAGGGCTTGATTACGCAAGAACAATGATTTTTGGAGTAATTAGTGTAGATACTGGCTTTGTTATTTTCTCTTACAAAAACCTTAAAAAGAATATTTGGAAAATCAATCCTTTTTCAAACAAAGTTTTAAATGTTGCCGCACTTTTTACTCTTTTGGGCTTTATTGCTGTAATTTATATTCCTTTTTTACAAAATTTATTTTACACAGTTACTTTAGGGATTAAAAGTTGGCTCTTTTTAATTGCAAATGCCCTACTTACAGTATTTTTTATTGAACTAATAAAATGGTATTTTATTGTCCGCAAGGAAAGAATAAAAAAACATAAAACAATATAAATGAATATTAAAAAGTTAAAAAAATGCATATACGCAACTAGTATTTTGGGGGGCACGATAGTCGGTGTCGGTCTTTTCTCGCTGCCCTATGTTGCCGGTCAAATTGGATTTGGCTTATTTTTGGTTTATTTTTTAGTGCTCGGGGCTTTAGTATCTGTTATCCACTTACTTTTTGGCGAAGTTGCTTTAAAAACACCCGATTTTTTAAGGTTTTCAGCGTACGCGAGGATTCATCTTGGCAAAAAAGGAGAAAGTGTAGCCTCTACATCGGTTATTATAAGTCTATTTGGTTCTTTAATTGCTTATGCAATTGTGGGTGGAAAATTTCTTTCAGAGATTTTCTCGCCTGTTTTTGGTGGAGGTGATTTCTTTTATATTTTGTTTTATTTTTTCTTGGGAGCTTTGATTATATATTTCGGAATTAAAGCAATCTCAAAATTAGAATTTTGGGGGCTTTTTTTATTTATTCTGGCTTTGTTTTTAATAGCCTTAAAGAGTATTTCTCACTTTGAGTTTTCTAATCTTGCAATAGCTTTGAACCCGAGAGATCTTTTTTTACCATACGGTCCTATTATTTATGCTATGTGGGGTGCTCCATTGATTTCAGAGTCAGAGGAGATATTAGGAAAAGATAAAAAGTATTTAAGAAAAGTAATAATAGCTTCAATGATTATTCCTTTAATAATTTATCTTTTCTTTACTGTTTTAATTTTGGGAATATCTGGTAAAACAATTGCTCCCGAAGCATTAATAAATTTAGGCAGTGTCTTGGGCCCAAATATTTACAAAATAGGTCTTTTATTTGGATTTTTGACAACAATTACTTCCTTTATTGCGCTTGGCTTAACACTTAAGAAAATTTTTTGGTATGATTACAAAATAAACAAAAACATATCATGGGCATTAACTTCTTTTGTGCCTTTATTTTTTTTCTTACTAGGTTTTCAGAACTTTATAGACATTATAAGTTTTATAGGAGCAGTGTTTCTTGGTATTTTGGGCATTTTGATTATTTTAATGTACCAGAAAATTAAAAAAAATGCCTTGAAAGTAAAACTTTTGACAATGCCACTTATTTTTATTTTTATCTTAGGAATAATATACCAGATAATTTATTTTTTAAATTATTCATAAAATGGAATTACTATTATATACATTAATTTTTTTTATTTCTTGTTTTGTCTTAGTAAGAGCTGGAACCTGGTTAATTCAGGCGCTGACAAGAATTTCTCAGTTTTTAAAATGGAAAGAATTTTTTGTTTCTTTTATTTTAATGGCTTTTGCAAGTGCGCTTCCAGAATTTTTTATTGGTATTTCATCTGCATTTCATAAAATTCCAGAACTTTCATTGGGAAATATTATTGGAGCAAATATCATTAACCTTACTTTAGTTTTTGGAATTTGTGCAATATTGGCAGGGGGATTAAAAATGGAAAGTGCTGTTGCTAAAAAAGATTCATTATACACAGCTTTTATTGCAATTTTACCAGTTATTGCTTTACTTGATGGTTTTATTTCTCGCGCAGATGCTATTATTTTGATTATTGTTACTCTTTTTTACTTTAATCAGGTTTTTTCTCAGAAAACAATTTTTAGCAGAGTATTCAAAAATGGATTTAGGCGAAGAACTAAGAGAGCAAAAAAAAGATTTCTGCTCGATATTTTCATTTTCTTTTTTTCATTAATTTTCTTGTTAGCATCAGCAGAAGGAATTATAAGATCTTCAACTTTTTTTGCCGAAAGGATTAATCTACCTTTAATTTTTATTGGTGTTTTTTTAGTTTCTATAGGCACAGTTTTGCCAGAACTTACTTTTGGAATAAAGTCTATTATGATGGGACACAAAGAAATGATGGTGGGAAATATTATGGGATCGGTTGTTATCCACTCCAGCCTAATTTTAGGAACGGTTGCTCTAATTTCTCCAATAAAAATAGACAATTTTTCCCCGCTTATTATTTCTATCGTTTTTACATTTATTTCTGCTGTTTTTTTCTATGCATTTTTAAGGTATCAAGAACAAGTTTCAAGAAAAGAAGGATTTTTTCTAATTATAATTTATTTTCTTTTTATCATATTTGAGATTACAGCACGATTTTGGTAAGATGATTTAGGATATTGAGATATCGTTAAGATAGAATTATAAAGATATTAAGATTTTAAATAAAAAGTTATGACAGAGTTAATTATTTTGGGGATTATTTTAATTGTTGGGGCTACTTTTTTAGTTGCTTTTTTGACATCTCAAAAATCAAAAAAAGACAAGGGGCAGAACGAAGCTATAAAAGACCTTGAAAGAAGGCTAACTGACTTGGTAATCGGACAGTTAAAAGAAATAAGAAATAGTCAAGACGGGACTTCAAAGGAAATGAACAGGCAAATTCAATCTTTTACCAAAGAAACAGTT
>JAQUNM010000060.1 GCA_028717605.1 Minisyncoccota bacterium | reverse complement strand
AGGTAAAAGGAGAAATTATTGAGATAACCAGTATTGAAATGGTTGAGGGCGGAGTGGCGGCAAGCCGCGATATTGAGCTGACAGTGGAAAAAATAAATGGAAAATGGTTAATCAGCGAAATTATCGTGGGTGAATATAAATAAATACATTATTTTTAAAAATTGTGAGTAAAGCATTGGGAATGGTTTCGGGCGTTTTTCTTTTTAGCTCTTACTTAATTTATTTTTTTCTTATTCCCTTAAAAGATAATTTTGCTGTTAGAACTTTATCTGTGTTAAACAAATGGACTGCTAAATATAACATTGCAATAGCAAAAACAGCCATATATATTATTCCACCTATAACAATTGAGTAATTATTCAAAATCAAGGCTTTAGAAGCAATTAATGGATGAGAAAAAGGAATAATATACAATAATATTTTTATTGGCAAGGAAAGAGTTTCTATATCTTGGAACATTAATAAAAGGTAAGGAATCATTACCAGCAAAATAATAGGGAAGTTCATAGTTTGGGCGCTTTTTGTATCTTGGGAAAGCATTCCTAATATCAAGCATAAAGAAAGGGCAATAAGAATTGCTAAGAACAAAGAAACCCCTAATAAAATATAATCAAAAGGAGACATTGTCAGTCCTAATGTTTCTAAGATTGTGCTGTTGTTATCAACGCTTGGCGTCATAGAAAACATATAATACCTAAAACCGCCAATAACAATCAGAGCCATTATTAAAGCTACAATTGCCGCTCCTAACATTTTGGCAAAAACAATCCAGATTCTTTTAATTGGCAGAGTTAATAAAGTTTCTAAGGTTTTATTTTCTTTTTCCAAGCCCATTGAGGTCATTATCATTGTTCCAGCATAAATTATTACTATCATCAAGATAATTGGAATCATAATAGAATAATTCATAGTTAACGCTTGAACCAATAAAGGATTGCCTGGGGCAATTTTATCGTTAACAACAATAAACTCTTTTAGGGTAAGGGGATTGTTGATGTTTTCTGGGTTTTTATTAGGAAATGCTTCTTTAAGATAAGTGGTTGAAATTTCTTCATTAATAGAATCTACCAAGAATCCTGAAACATTGCCAGACATTGTTGCACCCATACTTAACCCCTTGATTATTGAATAAACTTCTATGTTTGTTTTTTCTCCTGCTTTGACATTTTTTTCAAAGCCCTGAGGAATAACTAAAAGTGTTTCTAACCCTTTTTCTTTTATTTCAATAACCGCTTCACTAATGTTTGTTTTTTCAGTTATTTCTAGTTTCACGTTTTTTTCTGTGGTGAGTTTATTTAAGATATTTTTTGAATATTCTGATTTGTCTAAATTTAAAACAGCAATGCCTGTTAATTGTTTTGCTGCTGATTGTTCGGCAGATTCTTTTGCGTTACCCATAAAATTGCCCATCATTCCGTAGAGCAGGACTATAAAAAGCAAGGCAATAATTGTTTGCTTGGTTAATAGTTCTTTTATTTCTTTTTTAAGAAGATTGGTAAAATTGTTCATTTTAGAGCGTTAATAAAAACTTCTTCAATGTTTTTTGCCCCATATTTTTCTTTTAGTTCTTGAGGGGTGCCGATTTCTAAAATTAACCCCTTGTTTATTAAAACAATTCTGTCGCAAAGAAATTCTACCTCTAACATATTATGAGATGATAATAAAACAGTTCCATTAGCAGTAGCAAAATCTTTAATAACGCTTCGTATTTCCCGAGAAGCTATAACGTCTAAACCAGAAGTTGGCTCATCTAAAATTACTAATTTAGGGTTAAACATTAAAGCCCTGGCTACCAATAACCTCCTAATCATTCCCTTACTATATGTAGAGGTCTTGTCTTGAATTCTTTCTCCAAGTTTTGCCAATTCTATACCCTTGTTTATAATTTCTTTTTTCTTTTCATCATTATGCGCGTAAAATCCAGCTATAAAGTCCAGATAATCTTTGCCTGATAAGTTTTTATAGGCGCCAGCTTCTTCGGGCAAGTAACTAATTTTTTCTCTCACCTTATCTCCTTCTTTAATTACATCATAACCAAAGACCTTTACTTCCCCAGAAGTTGCTTGGAGCAAAGTTGAAATAATTCGCAGAGTAGTGGTTTTGCCAGCCGCATTTGGACCAATTAAACCAAAAATCTCTCCCTGAAATATTTCAAAAGAGAGGCCTTTTAGTACCCTGAAGCTTTCATAATCCTTAGTTAGGTTTTTAACCTCCACTGCTTTTTGCATATTTTCTATTTTTATTATATAGGAAAATAAATAAAAACGCAATAACCAACCCATTAAACAGGTTCTAACAGCGTCCAGTTGGCGGAGCTTCGAAAGTAGAACGCCCTTTATGGGCGTTTTTACTTTCGAATTTCTTTGGTGTGGTGAGAACTTACTCCCTGTGGGCCCTTGGGGCAGATTCCGTTAGCCTTCGGGCAACTCCTCGAATCCTACCACCGGAGCAAATTAGAACACTTGTTATCTTGAAGCACCGTATTATACAAAAGTTAGACAAGCTAAACAAAAAGAGGTATAATTTTATAAAATAGTTCTTAATGCGGTGGTTGGCCGTTAAGTTAAAAATAAACATAATAGTTTAATGGAATATGAAAAAAAATTTAATTATAATTTTAGTTATTATTGTGATAGCCATAGCTGGTATTTTTGTCTTTTCTTCAAAATCAAAACAAGGAGAAGAAACTATCTCACCTGCTCAACCTGCAAAGAATGCGGAAGAAGAAGCAATTAACCAAGTGGAATCGTTGGTTGAGGAGTTTGGCAAGAAATTACAAAATGTTTATTTAACCAGCCCAGAGTCGCAATTAAGGAAAGATGTTGAAGAAAATTATCGTGATTTTCTTTCACCAACTTTATTGGCTCTTTGGTTGGAAAATCCGTCTCAGAGATTAGGCCGTTTTACTTCTAGCCCTTGGCCGGACAGAATTGAAATTGAAAGTATAGAAAAAATAGATAATTCAAAATATCAGGTAAAAGGAGAAATTATTGAGATAACCAGTATTGAAATGGTTGAGGGCGGAGTGGCGGCAAGCCGCGATATTGAGC
>JAQUNM010000059.1 GCA_028717605.1 Minisyncoccota bacterium | reverse complement strand
CTTGTAATTTCTTTCATTTATTAACTAAGGGAGAATACAGAGAAAAACCAAAAATAGAAATTTCCTCTTCTTTTAATACTAATAATGTTCAGCAAGGATTTTCTCAGCAAAACTTTAGTGTCTTAATAATTAAAAGTGCTCCCAAAATCAGCTTTCCAGCTATTAGAATTCCTGACATTATTATGCCTAGGTTTACTTTAATGCCCTTTTTCGACATTAAATTACCTAGTTTTATTTTTGAAGATCTTATTATTCCTGATATAGAATTGTGTAACTTGGATGAATGTAAAGATTTTTTTCCTTCTTTAAACATTAAAACACCAGATATAAAAATACCAGACACAACTTTAAGTCCTCTTGTAAATATTAATCCTCTTGTTTTAGACGTTAAAACAAGCTCAGGAGAAATAAAACAAGCTACAATACGAATGCCAGAAATAAAACCAGAAATAACAATGCCTAATTTTTCTTTTCCAGCTAGTCGTCTACCTAATTTGTTAGATTATACTATGCCTGTTTTTGAAATTAACCAACCTAATATAGACCTAGATATTGAAATAAAGTTTCAGGGAATTGAAATTGATTGGGGAAGCTTTTTAGCTGGTTTTATTAAAGCGCTTTTTGGAACTAAAAAAAGTTTTTGTGTGAGCGTTAGCGCTGGCTTATCTGGTTTACCAGTTAGAATCTGGCTTGAAGATTATGTTTTTTCTTGGCCATCCTTCCCAACCATGCCTGACTTTTGTGAAATGCCAAGAGAATTTTGCAAAGAGATAAGAGAAACTTCTCATAATTTTGTTAAAGACATCCAACAAAAGCTAGAAACAAATATTAATCAATCTGGATTAAATATTCAAAATGAAATTGATGCTTTATTCTCTGACCCAGGCATGATCGAAGAACTAAACACTACTTTAGAAGAGTTAAAAAATGACATTAATAATTTTCTAACCCAAATCCAGCAAGATATAAACCAAAAACCAGCTTTAGAAAATAATCATTCTATTGTTTTAGAACACCCAGATTTCCCTGGTTATAATATTACTATTGTTATGGAAAATAATGTGATAAAGATAACTCCGTTGGTAATCCCTGTTTCTACTATGACAGGGCTAGATACAGCTATAACAAACATTAAAGAAACCGCTAATGAATACCTAGAAGAGCTAAAAGAAGAACTACTAACTGGAATTTCTATAGAAGGACAGGGAGAAAATCAATTACCAGATAGTATTAGCTTTGATCAATCATTATCTTTAGCTGATGTTTTTAATCTAGAAGAATTATTTAAAGTAGACCTAAGTAAAATAAGTTATTCAAAAGAATTTAGTTATAAAATACCAGGTTTTCAATTACCGAGTTTAAAGTTTAGCCTACACAAAGGAGCTTTTGGTTCCTATAAACCAGGAGATGTTGACGGTCATTTTAATATTGCTAGCCTAGGTGTTGATGTTAGTAACATAAAAGAAGAAATAGAAACCAAGTTTGAAGAGTTAGATAGTTCATTAAGAGGAAAAATAGAATAGGTAAAGTCTTTTCAAAAAAAATAAAAAAGAGTATAATAAAAACACATGAGAAAAAAAATATTATTAGCTTTATTTTTATGTTTTTTTTATATTAGTATTGCTTTAGCAGAAAATTTTAAACTTGAATTAACTTATCCCTTTCTCGAAGGGACAGAAGTAAGTTTACCTAATTACGTCAATTATATTTTCAAATTTTCAATCATAGTAATTGGTTTTATTATTTTTGGAACCTTAATTTACGCTGGTATTAAATACATAACTTCTTTTGGCGACCCTGGAAAATATAATGAAGCTAAAAAAGGAATATTGTCTGCTTTTTTGGGCGGAGCTATTTTGCTTTCTGCTTTCTTAATTTTCCAAACAATTAACCCTAATTTATCTGATCTTACAGCCGACCAATTGCCAACCATAGGAACTTCTTTGTCTCCTGGCCTTTATATCTGCCAAAAGAAAGACGTAACAGATGCTGGCGTAAGCGAAGGCACTTTAAACGCTGTTATAAGAAACTACGCAACCAAATCTCAAGACATTTTAAGGAAAAACAATGAGATTCAAGAAAAGGAAACAGAGGAAGAAAGAAAAATATTATATAGTGAAAGAACCAACCTTATTAGTCAACAAACAGAATCTAAAGATAAAATTTTAGATTTTGCTCATACCAATAATTGTAAAAAAATAGATAATTCCATTCCAGGAATTGCTGGTACTTTGGGTTTTCCTGTAACCAATAATAATCTTATTTTTGCTATACCAAAAATTTCTGACACAAGTATAAGTTTCCCTTATGGTTTGATCATACATAGTGAAAATACTTTTAAGGGACAATGCCGAATTATTACTCATGAAAAGTTTGAAAATAGCTTTGTTTTACAAGATTACCAAGGATATAATAACAGCATTAGATCTGTTACTATTTACGAAAAAACGAATTTCCAGGGAACCGAAAAAGTAACCCTTTATGATCAAATCAACCATAATGGAAACGCTAAGTCTGTTACTGCTTTTCCTAAAATAGAAGAACCTCTCTCGAATATCGATTTAGACCAAAACTTGAGATCAATAAAAATAGATGGCAACGCAATTGCTATTATAAGCACCTGGCTGAGAAGAGGAACTAACTCAACTGACAATTTCGCTAACTGTGGAGTAATTAACCGCAACAGCTATCGTCTTTCTGCTCACCCAGCCATTGGTACACTAATTTGTAGGAGAGGAATAGGTAGCTTAACCGAAGGAGAACACGACGTTCTGGTAGACCAAGACGTCAAAGACAAGCCTTGCGCAACTCATTATAGTGTTTTATTAGGAATAATATTATGAAAAATATGTTAAAAGCAAAAAAGAATAAAATTTATTTAAGTATTATACTAGGAATTATTTTTTTATCAGCAATACCACTATATCATACGCAAGCCAATATTCTTGTCAATGCTATTCAGTCTACTTCTCTTAACTTAGTAAAACTAATTTTTCAATTAATCGTGTGGGTCACTAGCTGGGTTTTTAAATTAGCCATCGGATTATTGTCTTGGGTTATTTCTAAAGACTTTATGCCTTTTGGT
>JAQUNM010000058.1 GCA_028717605.1 Minisyncoccota bacterium | reverse complement strand
TCTTTTATTTCACTCTGTTTATTTCCCCAAAAAACAATCAAGAATCTTTTAAGATTAAAAAAGAAAGGGGCTTTTGGCCAATTCGGTTTTTATGATTCTATGGATTTCAATAGTAAAAGAATAACTCCTGCTTATTATAGTCATCACCTTGGGTTTAGTCTGGCTTCTATTTGTAACTTCCTTGAAAAAAGAGAAATCCAAAAATTATTTTCTGATAATTCTATAATTGCTGCTTCTGAATATCTTTTAGAAGAACTATACATTATAGATACTAAACCCTCTCCTTTACCTAAAAAAGAACCTTATGCAGAAATTATTAGCCCTGAAACAATTGGTTTACCTATTAAAGAATTCATCCCTGTGAAAACCCAATTACCCCAAAGCATGTTTTTGTCTAATGGAAAACTTTTTGCCAGTATCTCTAATAATGGTAACTTTTCTTTAGCTACTAAAAGTATTTTACTCACGCCTTTTTCTAGGCTGGAAACCAAAAATCAAGGTTGGCAAATATTCTTGAAAGATAATAATAGTAAATTTAAATGGTCTATAACTTCTCCTGTTAATAACGAAGAGGTGAAATATAGAATTGCCTTTCACGAAAACTTAGCTGAATTTAATACTAAATATAACAATATTGAAGCCCAAACAGAAATAACCATAAGTCCCCATGAAAACCTAGAAATTCGAAAAGTAGTTATTAAAAACCAAAGTAATAAAATAAAAAATCTCTGTTTACAAACAAGAGGACAACCGTTATTAAGTAATCAACAAAAAGAACTTTTAGCTCCTTATTTCCATCGTCTATTTTTACGTTTAAATTTTTTCTCCAAATATAAAGCTTGGTTTATTAACAGATCTTATTTATTCCCAGATGATGAAAACATAAATCTCGTCCACTGGGTGGTATCGCCCCAAAAAAGAACAAGAATAAATTTTTCAGAAAAACAAGATTTTTCTTGTAATCCTTTTTTTGGCAATTCTATTGATTTTAAATTAAAACCAGAAGAAGAAATAACTATTTATTGTTTTACTGGTTTCGTTTCTTCTCAACAAGATTTAAAAACTATTATTAAAAAATATAACAAGGCCCAATACTGTTCAAGTATTTTTGAAAATATTAATCAGCAAGAATCTTCTTATTTACAACTATTAAATGTAAATTATGCTAAAGCGAAAACTTATAGAAAACTGGGGTCTCAAATATTTTGGCAAGACCCAGACATCAAACACATTGATTCTTTAGTCCTAACTCAAAAACAAGATTTTTTATGGAAGCTAGGAATTTCTGGAGACTTCCCTATTATTATTGTCCCAGTAAAAAATTTAGAAGACATTCCTTTGGTTAATGAATTTATTAAGGCTAATTTTTATTGGCAGTTTAAGGGAATTAAACTTGATCTTATTTTTTTGAACCAAGAAGAAAAAAGCTATACTGAACCATTAAGAGAACAATTAGAAGCAATCATAAATAGGGAAAAGTTAAAAAACGTTTATCTTATTTCTAAAAATAATTTGACAGACCAAGAATTAGCTTCTCTTAAAAGTCTAGCTATTGGCTACTTCCCTAATTTAGAGAAAAATATTCCTATTAAAAAAGAACAGGTTTCATTAAATAATGCGTGTAAGTGTTCAAAAGAAGGAATAGACAAAAAAGAACTTTCTTTTTTTAATAGTTATGGTGGATTTTTAAATCAAGGAAAAGAATATGTTATTTTAGCTGATAAGAAATATCACCCTAATTTACCCTGGATAAATATTTTGGCTAATGAAAAATTTGGTTGTTTAACCTCTCATTACGGCTTAAATTCTACTTGGCATTTAAATAGTCAGCAAAACCGTCTCACTCCCTGGACTTTTTCCCCAATTAAAAAACCAATAAGTGAAATGTTCTATTTAAAAGAAAAAGATTGTATTTGGTCTTTAACCCTGGAGCCATTACCAAATAATAATATTTATCAGGTTACTCATGGTAGAGGATATACAGAATACGAGAATAAGAACCATGGTATTGTAACAAAACTAAAGGTTTTTGTTCACCCTGAAGAAAGTTGTAAATATTACCAAATAATTATTGAAAATGAAACTAAAGAAGAAAAACAAGTTTCTTTAACAAGTTTTTTTCCTTTAGTTTTGACTAACTTTGCTGAATCACAGACCCCTCTACAGATAAGTAAAAAACAAGATATATTTTTGGCTGAACAAATATTAGAAAACAAAACAGGAAAGGTAAAGGTTGGTTTTTGGTCAAGTGAAAAAGTAGAAAATTATTCTTTTTATCAACCAGATATTTTCTCTAGAAATAGCAAGTTCTTAATACCTGAGTTAAGTGAAAAACCAGAAAAACCAATAAACTCTTATCCCTGTGTTAGTTTTAATACAAAACTAGACATATCAGCTAAGACAAAAAAACAAATTTTAATTTTAATGGCTGTTGATCCTGAAGAAGAAAAAATTGAAGAAATTATTAAAAATAATCAAATACCTGAAATTACTCTAGAAAAACAAAAAGAATTCTGGGAAAAAGAAACATTAAGAATTAAAACGCCTAGTCCAGAGCTTAATATTATTTTCAACTATTGGCTCATATATCAAACTATTTCTTCTAGGATATTCGCTAAAACTGGTGCTTATCAACAGGGAGGAGCTTTTGGTTTTAGAGACCAAATACAAGATTTATTAAGTTTAATTTATATTAATCCTAAAAAGGTTCGAGAAATGCTTATTTATTTTAGTAGCAAACAATTTGAACAAGGTGATGTTTTAAATTGGTGGCATGAACCAGCTGGATTAGGGGCCCGCACCTTAATTTCTGATACTCACTTATGGTTTCCTTATGTTCTTTACTCTTATATCCAAAGAACAGGAGATAAAAGTATTTTAGATGAAACTACTCCTTATTTAAAAGGAGATTTAGTTGATTTCGAACAAACCAAACAATGGTTTGGCATTCCTGAAAAAACCTCATATCAGGTTTCTTTATATGAACACGCTCTTAAGTCTTTGCAAAAAAGCTTTAATTTCGGAAAAAACAAATTGCCTTTAATGGGGTCAGCTGATTGGAATGATGGTTTAAGTTTAATTGGGCCAGAAGGAAAGGG
>JAQUNM010000057.1 GCA_028717605.1 Minisyncoccota bacterium | reverse complement strand
TAATTCCGGTAAAATTATTAAGCAAACTTGAGGGAATAATCTTTTCTTTCCCTATATCATTAACATTAATAACGCTATTACTTTTTGCCTTAAACACTATTTTTGGGATACCGATTGAAAATAGGCTTGTTTTAGTAATCTCTACCTTAATTATCTTAACCGAAGTTATTATTATTTTATTAAAAAAATTTATAAGAAGAATTCCTTATAGCAAGCGGTAGATTTTAATAAATTCTTCTCCTTCTCTAAATTCTTTAATTAATTCTATCTTCTTATTGTTTTCTAAGAACTCTACGCTCTTTTGTGGAATGTGGTCATAAAGACCTCTATTTCTAAAGTTAACACTAGAAAGCAAAAAATATTCGGCGTCAAAATAGTTTTTAACTAGTTCTAAATATTTATCGATTTCATCTTCATCGTTGCCTTCGTAAAATAAAGGCGAGAACCAGATATAGTCGCGTTTAGTGTGGTATCCAAACTGGATATCGCTAGCTAAAAAAACTTTATCGGTAAATTCTTCGTTTTCTTTTAAATATAAACTAACCATTTCGTATAGTTTTTCTTGGTTGGGATTCCATCTGCCCGTGTTTGCAAATATTTTCTTATGCTGTAGACTAATAAAATTGCCCGACAGGCAAAGAACTAAAAGCGTAACAAAAAGAGGCCAATAAATTTTTTTGTTTATAAATGAAAACCGCGGCAAGGTAAAAAGGAGCTGAACAGGATAAAACAGCAAAAAAAAGAATAAAGAAGTTAGCACGATATTATACTGGGTAATTCTAAGATTTTCAAAATTTAAAAAGAAAAATTCAGAGGCAAAAACCGCGATTAAAACTATCCCAACCAAAGAATTTTTTTTTAAGATAAAGCCTGTCGAGATAAATATTAAAAGTAGAGTAAGAAGGTTTAGTTTGCTTTGGATGTTATAGCCAAAATTATTAAAATAATTTGACATTAGAATTATATTTTCCTTTATTGTCGTGTCGCGCTGGTATGATAGTTTTCGTCCCGTTAAGCCCGTTAAGGGCTGGAACTTTGAATTAAAGAAATAATTTGAAATTAAGCCCGAAAAGGGGATATATTTAGGAATTGCTAAAGTCCCTACGCCATATCCTAAGCTGCCAACTCCTTTTAGTTGGGCACATAATGGCACAAATGCTACTGTTATAAAAATAAAAATGGCAATAATTGAGAATTTAAATTTTTTCTTAATTAGAAAATAGACGAAGAGAATCGCTACTATTAGTGTTCCGTCGAATAAACCAAGATGTTTAGTTACCGCAAAACAACCCAAAAAATAAGAAGCGAACCCCAGAAGCCATAATTTATTTTTTTCTTTTTTTTGTAAGGAGAGTTTTGAAATAAAAAAGATCGCGCATAAAAACATTGTCAGAAGAAAAGGCTCTATAAAATTTATGAATAAAGATCTATGCGAAGTAAACAATAATATAGAAAAGGGAACAATAAACCTGATATATTTATTTCTTTTTAAAATTAGATATATTAGCGAAGTATTTAGTATGTTTATTAAAATTGAAAAGGCTGGAGAAAATAAATTTAAATTTAAAATGTTATTAAATGTTGCCAAAGCCAAATGGTAAAATTGAGTATATCCTATTGGGGAATATGTTGGCTTATTGTTAATTTTTGTGCCCGTGAACAATTTATAGGGCATTTCATAATTGATACTTCCTGTTTTATATATATTTTCCGCGATTAAAGAATGAGTATATCCATCGCCATCAAGCATCCCTGTTAGATTATTTGCCGAACAGAGATAAAAAAAGCTAATTAAAAAAGTAAGAAGTAAGAGGATGATAAAGTCCGTGCTATTTTTTATAGTTTCTAAGATTTTTTTATCCCTCATGTTCTTGGCTTATTAAACTAAGGTATAGCTTTTCATATTTCTTCTCAAAATCTTTGAGTGTCAGCTTCATCCTGATTATTTTTTTTCTTGCATTTTTCCCATACTCGCTCTTTTTGCTTAAGGCTTCTTTAATGCTTTCAAGCCACTTTTCTGGTTTATCTGTTGTTTTAAGAATAAATCCATCAACTCCGTTTTCCACTAAATTTTTATAATTAGTTTCTGGTGTTATAATAACCGGCAACTGGCAAGCAAGAGCCTCAAGGATGGTTAACGACAGCCCTTCACTCTTAGATGGTAATATAAGCAAATCAGCGCTGTTATAAACTTCTGGCATTTTTTCATGATCTAACTTGTTTATCAAAATAATGTTTTTTGATTTGGTAAATTCAGCTATTTTTTTCCCTTGGGGGCCATCTCCGACAAGAATTAATTTCCAATCTTCAGGGAAAAAGTTCTTCGCAAGATTGCAAAGGAACAATGGATTTTTGTTTTCTACTAGCCTTCCTACAAACAAAATAACTTTCTCTTTCTTTTTTAATTTATCTTTATAAAGATTGCTGCTAATTTTCTTGAATTGGTTAGTATTTACCCCATTTGGAATAATATTGATTTTGTTTTTAATGAAATAATATTTTTCTAGATATTTTCCAGATAAATTAGACACCGCCACTATTTTATCGCTATTCATAAGTAGTATCTGTTCCAACAATATCAAAATAGGATAATAAAATTTTCTTAAAAAACGGTGTCTATGGAATCTTTGTAAATAACTATTGTGTACTGTAGAAATAATTTTATATTTTTTCTTAAACAAAAATATCGCCGGAAAATGGAATAAGTCGTTCCCATGGACAACGTCAAACTTTTCCTTATTTTTCTTTAAGAAAAAAAAATAAAACTTCCAAAAGCTTAGGATGTTTCTACTTTTAGAATAGACGAATTTTATTTTTGTGCCGCATTTTCCTCTGCTCTCTTTTTCAGAATTCTCAAGAGCAGTAACAACAGTTACTTTATAGCCCTTTTTTGAAAGAAATTCGGCTAATGCTTGTGTGTAAACTCCAGTTCCACCAATAATATGGGGTGGATAATCAATTGATACGAAGCATATTCTTGGCTTTTTCTTAAATTTACTCATTTTATAAAAAAACAGAAAAATGCTTTAAGTTGTCGATCCCAACAGATATCTTTTATACTCCTCAACTATCTTTTCCCACGAAAAGTTTTCCCAAACGTTTTTGGTAATTGTTTCTTTTTTAATCCTTTGGCCGTTAATTTTATCAACAAAGTCTTTGCTATTTCCAGTTTCTACCAGCCAGCCGGTT
>JAQUNM010000056.1 GCA_028717605.1 Minisyncoccota bacterium | reverse complement strand
TAAAGATTTCGATTGGTGGTTTTTTAGTAAACTGGACGAAAGTTTAGATGAAATTTATATTCCTTACTACAATCCTAATGTAAATAAAATCAGTAGGTTTTATCCGGATTTTATATTCTGGCTTAAAAAAGGAGACAACTACTTCATTGTCTTTGTTGATCCAAAAGGGACAGAGCATACCAGTGCTTATAGGAAAATTGACGGATATAGAGCATTGTTCGAGGAAAACGGAAAAGAAAAAGATTTTAACTACAATGGATTCAAAGTCAAAATAAAACTATTGTTAAGACCAGATGATGTTTTTAAGGCTTCTCGTGGGTATAGGCGGTATTGGTTTGATAACATTAAGGGAATGTTGAAGATGATATGATTAAAATAAGGTGAATAGTGGACAAATGGGGGCAGACAAATGGGGGTCAGGTATCAACATTTGACCTAACTCATTATCGATGCTAATATTTGCCTATGTCCAGACCATTACCTATCTCATATAAAAATGCTTTTTATCATATTACCTCCAGAGGTCATCGCAAAGAAAAAATCTTTTATGATGATAAAGATAAAGATATAAACAATCTTCCAGGGATGCTTCAAATCTATCCTGGTAGATGCAGATAATTACGCAATTGTTCTTGCTGCCTATATTCACCTAAATCCCTTCCGTGCAGGAATAGTTGACCGATTAGAGGATTATCCCTGGAGTAGCTACCTTAAAATTTCAGAGAAATTCCAATAATCAATTCATCAAGATCATATAATCCCGCAGAGATTATCAAAAAGATAGGTGAGATAAACCAGATAGGACAGGGAAGATTGATGAGTAAGGTAAGGGGAAAGGCCTATCGTCCTCTGGCATTATCTTAATCAAGAAATTAACTCCTCTGAAACTTACTGAAATTGGAGAACTGTTGGATATGGATTATTCAGCAGTTTCTCAGGCCGTGGGAAGGTTTAAACAGAAATGTAACAAAGATAAAAAGATTGAGAGAATAAAGGAAAGAGTAATCGAATCGCTAGGAAAGAATTGAATGTCAAATGTTGAGACCTGACCCCAATATTCTCTTTTATCAAGAGCAGCTAAAATTAATCAAAATAACCATATATTTTAAAATAATATTCAAAAAAGAAGGATTTTTTAAATAAATATAGTATTATTAACTAGTAGCTTATATGACCCTGGGTCTAAGGAAAGTATTGAGTGAATTGAAAATTAATAAAGGTCTTCATGAATTCAGGCATTACTTTAGCACTACTTTTCTTAAAAATTATTATAGCGATCTTTTAAGGATTGCTCAGTATACCAGGCATAAAAGCTTGGAGATGCTACAAGTTTATAATGACAATATTAAAATGGGAAATGATGTACCGAAATATTATAAAACCTTTAAAGGAGTGAAGTTTTAATAAATTAATTGGAGGCAAAAATGAAAAATTTATCAAAACTACTATTTTTTATTATTTTTCTAATATTAATATTATCTACTAGCCTTTCTGCTTCAGGACAATCATATAATTATAGAGAAGTTTGGAATTCCTGGACAGATTACCAGAGATACATTTATCTTTGGGGTTTTCAAGATGCTAGAGAATTTATTTGTTACGATATTTGTGACATAATACAGGAATTCTTAGGATCCGAACAATTATCCATATATGAACTTGTAAAGATAATTAACCTTACTAATAAAATAGATCTTTTAGAAATAAATGCAAATATTGTTGATTATGAAGAATTAAATCTTAGTATTGATACTGACTCACCTGACCTTAAAGCAATAAGAGATGTAATGACTGATCTTTACAAGGATCCTGCAAATACTTATATAAGTTTTGAGAAGATGATATTTTTTGCTATAGATAAATTAAGTGGAGAGTCAATAGAAAACAGATTAGAAGAAGAAAGAAAATCTATTAAAGAATCTGAGAAAAAATATCAAGAACTACTTAAAAAATAATATTTTACATTTCCTTTTACTTCCGATAATTCTAATTACAGGAAGTAGAATTTACAAAATTTTACGATGCTTTTTTGTAATATCTAAAAGTGGTATAAAAAAACAAGTGGAAAAGTAAACAAAAAACTATTAAAAAATGTTGCTTTTGCCTGAATAACAATATTTTATTGTTTTCAGTAAAATAAATATAGTAGGCATTAACATGGATTTAAAAGAAAAAAGTTATAAAATATTTTTATTTTCTGAGCATTATAAGCAAATGGTGACAAATACATTAGAAATGGCAATAAAAGAAAAAAATCCATCTTACATTATTTCAGATACTTTTATTACCGAGAAAGACCTCATAGAAAAAACAAAATATTGTGATTACAGTATAATATATCCATTATTGTTTCTTTTTTATCACTGGATAGAACTTATTTTAAAAGGCTTTCTTCTAATGCAAGTAAAAGAAAATCCTAAGACAAAAAAACTAAATATAAAAAAGATAGCTCACCACGATATCATGATATTATTTAAACAATTTAAAAATAATTACCCCAACGAAAAAGATATTATTAATTTTATTGGAAAATATACTATAAAAAACAATATGCCTGATTTTTTGAAAATTTTTTTTAATAGTAATAAACTGTCGGTAAAAAATTATTACAATTTTTTTAGGTACCCTTTAGATAAAAATTTTGATATTACCTGTGATTATGACACCATTATACATACAGGTGAAAAGGGATTAACGTTCTTCAAGGATTTGTTAGAAGATATTAATAGATGCCAGCCTCTTATTGTAAAACTAGGAAGAAAAATTACTAATCACTAAATATTGTTTTAAATTATAATTATTAATGATTGCCCCAGAAAAGTCTAAAATTATTTTTAACACTAGAATATGAATATAAAGGGTCAGGCTTCACCAATACACAATATTACGCTATACTGAAGAAAATAGGGCAGGTGATGGTCATAGAACAGGGGACGGTTCTCTGTTCTATTATCCAGATGTCACCCAAATTCTGGCTTAATCTGCAAGCCCACTACGACCTGGAAGTACAATCAGATAAACTTGGAAATAAACTTGACTCAGAAGTAAAAATTTACTCCAAGGCCAGTTAGTCAAAAAGCTAATATAGCCAAGTAATATTATTATTTTAAAAAGGGAGGGATATAAATGAAAAAGACTCTATTGGTTGTTTCTCTTATAATCTCCTTTATCCTGGCTAGCAGTGTATTAGCTATAGGAGAGGGAGACTTCTTTGACTTAATAAAAACTGGAACTCCTGATGAAGTGAAAAAAGCAATTGATGCCGGGGCGGATGTGAATGCCCGGAATAAATATGGCCAGACTCCACTGATGTTGGCAG
>JAQUNM010000055.1 GCA_028717605.1 Minisyncoccota bacterium | reverse complement strand
TTTAGCCTCAGGGCTTCTTCTCACTGACTATGGAGCTAGGTCTCAGACAAGGGAAGGAGAAAGAAAATCAGCTAGTATTTATTATTCGGGTTCAAGCACAAGTATTCATGGACTTCGTTACGCTGACCAAGTTTTGATAAAAGCAGATTGTATTCAGACTTTTGTCAATACAAACACTATGTCTGTTGAGTGTCAAAGACTTATTAGTGTTAACTAGTTATCAAAGAATCAATAATATCATCGATATTTCCTTGCATTATTTTTTCTAAATTATGCCAAGATTTTTTGATTCTGTGATCAGTTAGTCTATCTTGTAAAAAATTATAAGTTCTAATTTTTTCTACTCTTTTGGCCTGACCTACTTGAGATTTTCTATCTTTAGCTAATTGGGAGCTAGATTCTTGTTCTTTTTTTTCTAATAATTTAGCTTCTAGAACAGCTAGCGCATTTTCTTTATTTTTTAATTGATTTCTTTCTGTTTGAGAGGCTACGACAATTCCAGTTGGTAAGTGCGTAATTCTTACTGCTGTTTCTCTTTTATTTACATTTTGTCCACCAGCTCCAGATGATCTATAAAAATCTATTTTTAAGTCTTCTGATTTTATCTTTAGTTCTCCCTTTTTTGGTTTTGGCATAATAGCTATAGTAATTGTAGAAGTATGAACCCTTCCTGATTTTTCTGTTTCTGGGACTCTTTGAACTCGGTGGACCCCTCCTTCCTGTTTCATTTTAGAAAAAACATTATCTCCTGATAGTTCAAAAATAATTTCTTTTATTCCTCCTTTTTCAGTTTTATTAGAATCTAATATCTTTTCTTTCCAATTTTGAGTTTTGGCATATCTTGAATACATATTAAAAAGGTCTAAAGCAAACAAAGCAGCTTCTTCGCCACCCACGCCTGCTCTTATTTCCATAATAATTGAGTCTTGGTCAATAGAAGAATTTTCTAAGAGATTATTTATTTCTTTTTTTAAATTATTTTGTTTTTGTTCAAGTTGGACTAATTCTGTTTGAGCTAAACTAATAAATTGAGGATCTTGTTCAGAAGCAATAATATTTTTATTTTCTTGTATTTGGGCTTCAATTGATTCTAATGATTCTTGTACTTGTAATATCTTTTCTAAAAATTTTTTTCTTTTTGATAATTCTTCAAATTTTTGCCAATCTGAAATCAACTCAGGATCGCTGAGTTGATTAATAATACCTGAGTATTCTTTTTTAAAATCAATCATTTTTTCTTCTTAGCCATTCTTTTTCTGAATTGTTCTACTCTGCCGACATGATCAAGTTTCTTTTCTTTACCAGTATAAAGTGGATGACACTGAGAACAAGTTTCTACTTCCATATATTCTTTAGTAGAAGCAATTGTAAAGACTTGGCCACAAGCACATTTGACCTTGCTATCTAAATAGTATTTAGGATGAATATCTTTTTTCATATATTCTTATTATACTAAGAATATTTAAAAAATCAAGACTTGATTATTTTTTAATTCAATGTTAATATCCAATATATGACTGATATAAAAAAACAAATTCAAGAAGCGACTGAAGCAGGTTTATGCTTGGGGCATCCTTCTTCTCAGATTCATCCCAAAATGAAGCCATATATTCTTATGGAGAAGCAGAACATTCATATTATTGATGTTCAAAAATCTTTAGAAACTTTGCAAAAAGCAATGGATTTTCTAAAATTAGCCAAAAAACAAGAAAAAACTTTTTTATTAGTGGGAACTAAGGTTCAAGTTAAAGATCTAACTGAAAAGACTGCTAAAGAAATAAATATTCCTTATGTTTGTCAAAGATGGCTTGGGGGAACTTTAACTAATTTTCAAACCATTAAAAAAAGAATAGATTATTTTAAAGAACTAGAACAAAAAAATCTAGATAAATATACTAAAAAAGAAAAACAAGATTTTGAAAAAGAAAAACAAGATTTAGATTTAAAAATAGGTGGAATAAAAAACATGGAAAAATTACCTGATGTTTTAATTGTTCTAGATATGAGAAAGGATTTATTAGCTGTTAAAGAAGCGAGAAAAAAAGAAATTACTATTATTGGGGTAGCTGATACTAACATTAATCCAGAATTAGCTGATTATCCTATTTTAGCTAATGATGATAAAGTAAGTTCAATACAGTATATATTAGATAATATAAAAAAGGCTTTGTTATGAAAATAGAACAAGTAAAAAAATTAAGAGAAGAAACTGGAGTTTCTATTACAGAGTGCCAAAAAGCCTTACAAGAAACTAATGGAGACGAACAAAAGGCTAAAGATTTATTGAGAAAGTGGGGCAAAGATTTAGCTAATAGAAAATCAGTTAGAACAGCTAGCTCCGGCATTATAGAAACCTATGTGCATCCTAATAAAAAAGTAGGAGTTATGTTAGAGCTAAAATGTGAATCTGATTTTGTGGCCAAATCAACCGATTTCCAAGAACTAGCTCATGAAATTTGTTTACAAATAGCAGCAATGAATCCCAGCTTTTTAAAAGAACAAGATATTCCTCAAGAAATTTTAACAAAAGAAGAAAATATTTCTAAAGAACAGATTAAAGAGAATAAACCAAAAGAAATCATAGAAAAGATTATTATGGGGAAGATAGAAAAGTTTAAAAAAGAAAATTCTTTAATGTCTCAAGCCTGGATAAAAGATCCGGAAAAAAATATTAATGATTTAATCACTGAATATATTGGTAAAATAGGAGAGAATATATTTATTGAAAAATTTGTAAGATTTGAAATATAATGCAGTTAATCTTTCTTTTTCTTTTTATAATCTCGGGTTTAGGAACAATGTATTTTGTTTGGAAAAAGATTCCTATTTTAGCAGAGCTTCCAATTAGGCAAAGGGAAAGAAGAAAAATAAAAATAAAAAATTATTTACCAAAAATTTCTTTTGAAAAAACATTGCATAAGACTCTTTCTTTAGCTAGAATTTTAATATTAAGAGTTGAAAGAAAAATAAGTCATTGGCTACAAAATATTAGAACAGCTAAAAGAAAAAAAGAAAAAGATAATTATTGGGAACAGTTAAAAAAATAATGCCTGAGTAGCTCAGTGGTAGAGCAGCTGTTTTGTAAACAGTCGGTCGTCGGTTCAAATCCGGCCTCAGGCTTGACATTTTTCCAGAAAATAATACAATAGAGTAGCAGTTCTTTAATAATTTAGGTTTTTTAGAGTTGTCCTGACTATTTTTTAAGAGTTTGATCCTAGCTCAGGATGAACGCTAGCGGCGTGGATAAGGCATGCAAGTCGAACGGTCAAAAGCATTTATGTTTTTGATAGTGGCAAACGGGTTAGTAACACGTAGATACTTATCGTTAACTTATGCATAACCAGCTGAAAAG
>JAQUNM010000054.1 GCA_028717605.1 Minisyncoccota bacterium | reverse complement strand
ATGCCAAAAGAAACAATTATGATATTGTGGTAAACGTTGATGGCGATGGTCAACACCGAGCAGATGAAATAAAAAAGATTATGGAGCCGGTCTTACAAAAAAAAGCTGACGTAGTTATAGGCTCCAGGCTCTTATTGAAAAATCAAAAATATCCCATTTTAGGTAGAAGAATTGCTCAGAAAATAATTTCTTTTTTAATTTTATTATTTTCAGGGAAAAGAATAACAGATAGCACATCAGGTTTTAGATGTTATAATAAAAAAGCAATCGATTTATTGAGTCAATATTACCCAACTGATTATCCAGGAGGAGAAGAAGTTGTTTTTTTAATTAAAAACGGTATTAAAATAAAGGAAGTCCCAATTTCAATAAAGATGCGAAAGAAGGGCAGTTCTTTTTTAAATATTACAATTTCCATTCATTACATGATAAGAGTTGCATTATCTATCTTTATTAATGTTTTTAGAGCTTCGATAATTAAAGAAGATAAAAATTAATAAGAAAGTTTTTATGTATAATTATCAGATAGTAGCCATTATAGTTAATTTTTTAATTATTATAATCTTAATTGATTTAATAAGAAGGAGGAAGTTGAGAGAAAATTACGCCCTAATTTGGTTTTTGATATTTTTATTTTTTTTAATATTCTCTTTTAAGATTGATTTTATTATAAAGATAGGATCTTTTTTGGGGATTGCCTATACGCCTTCTGCTATTTTTTTAATTCTTATTGCTGCGTTGTATTTATTTCTTCTTTATCTTTCAGTAATAGTATCCGAATTGAAAGAAGAAAATAAAAATTTAATCCAGGAAATAGGATTATTGAAATTAAAGTCTAAAAAAGACAAAAAAAATAGAAAAAATATATGATAATTCAGGTAATTTTGGCTTTAATAGTAAGTTTTTTGATAGTAGGTGGACAGGTTATTTGGAAGATTATTTTAGAGGGTCAGACATACAATTTTGCTATTATTACAAAGTTATTAAAATCACCTCTTTTTATAGTTGGTATAATAATGTATTTGATTGCTGCAATTATTTGGTTGTATATGTTGAGTAAATATCAATATCATCAAACATACCCTTTGCTTAGTATTTCTTTTATATTGTCATTATTGGCTTCTAGTCTTATTCTGCACGAATCTGTTAGTTGGATGAGTTGGTTGGGAGTATTTTTTATTTGTTTGGGAATAATAATTATGGGTTTTGGATTTAAATCTTTTTAGTAACTCGTATTTTAAAGTCGGTTTTTATCTAATCTAAAATGATCAAAAGAAGAAACAAAATTCAGAAATTAAAAGATTTCGTTACTTTCCCCTTGAGGGCACTTATTTTATTTGAAGAAGATAAATGGGGAATTTCTTCTCTCGCTTCAGAGAGGTTCGATTATGTAAGAGGCGAAGTTTTAGGTTATTGTTTGGATGTGGGCTGCGGAAGGAACAATAAATTTATTCGTGAATATTTAGATAACAACGGTAAAGGGATAGACGTATATCCTTATGAGGGATTAAAAAAAGAGAATTTAGTAAAAGATATCACCCATTTTCCTTTCAAAGACAATTCTTTTAAAACTATTACTTTTATCGCAGCTCTAAATCATGCCCCTTCTTCATTAAGAGATATAGAGCTCAAAGAATCTTATCGATGTTTAAGAAGGAGTGGTAATATAATAATCACAATGGGAAATCCACTAGCGGAAATATTAATTCATAAAATAGTTTGGTTATATGATAGGATGTTTAAAACAAAACATGATATGGACTCTGAGCGTGGAATGAATGAAGAGGAAAGCTATTATTTAACCAATAGAGAGATCAAGAAAAGATTAATAAAGGCCGGTTTTAGAAAAATAAAAATGAAATATTTTTTAACACAGTGGGGATTAAATCATATGGTTATAGGATGGAAGAGATAAATTAAAATAAATTAACATGGTTTTACCATTTCAGTTTTCGTGGCCATTATTACTATTTTTTTGGGTATTTTGGTTGATAATCTTTCCGGGATATTTAGTTTTGTATTTAGTTTTTAAAGAAAAATTTAATTTTTACGAACGCATAGGCATGTCTTTTGCATTCGGATTTATTGTTTTCTCTTTGTTTGGAGTTTTGGGCTATTTTTTTTCTTTACCACTTAATTTTATCCTTTTGTCTATATCAATCGTAAATATATTACTTTTGCTTTTTTTAATCATCAAACGTCAACTTTTCCAATCTTTTTTTCCTTATTTAAGAAATATTAAAAAAAGAAAAGATTTTTTGAAAATAGGAATAGTACTTATTCTATTTTCTTTGATTTTCAGCTTAATATCGTTTGGAGCTGGTTGGTTTCCTCGTGGAGATACGGCTATTCACCTTCAAGCTATTAGAAAAATTGTAAGTCAAAAAAATATCAACAAACCGATTTACAGTTTAAATACAAAGCCCCCCTTATGGGACCATGCCTACGATACTTATTATCTTTTAATAGCCACCATTACTAAATATTCTAGCTTAGATTTAACAGTTGTGTGGCATTATCTTTCCGGAATATTTTCTTTACTCCTTCCTTTTGTAGTTTTTGTTTTTTTAAAGAACCTCAAGGCTAGTAACCTTTTAATTTTTAATAGTTTATTATTTCTATTACTGATTGAATTTTTCATAGGGATAAGAAGCGGACCGGTTTTAAATACCTTTGTTTCTCCTAATCGCGCATATTTATTTTTAATTTTCCCCGTAGCGATACTTTTCTTTTTAAAATATCTTAGCGAAAGAGAACTCTTATATGGCATTGCATCTTCAACTATTGCTGTTTTCCAAATATTAATTCATCAAAACGGATTCCTTTTTTATTATTGGCTAGTCGGTGGTTTTTTAATACTCTTTTTATTGCTTTATAAATACCATAAAGATATATTCAAAAAAATAATCTTTATTTTAGCACTTACAACAATTTTTGCCCTGCCCCTACTTTTATTAAAATTGTCTTACAATCAAAGTCTTCATCAACTTGCTACCGAATATAGACCCTGGGAAAGTTATTATCATTTCTGGCATTTAACAAAAGGATTTTATGCTTTTAATTTTTCGTCATTCCTAAATTTTAAAGATTTAATGACTTCAATTATAGTTATTTTTATTGGCTATCGCATATTTAAATCAAGAAAAAAAAATAAATTTGAATTTCTGGAGGGTTTTTTATTTATAAGTTTTTTAGTTCCTATTTTTATAAAGTATAATCCATTTTTAATGCCATTTTTTTCAAGGCTTACTTCATATAGTTCAGTAGGGAGGATGACAAGATTGCAGATGGATTTTTTAATCTTTGCATATGGATTTACTATGGTAATAAAATATTTAACATCTCGATTAAGGGTTTATTTACCGCGACTAAAGAATAATTTTTTACTTTATGGAGCATCTTACTTCTTTTTAATTTTTTTCTTTT
>JAQUNM010000053.1 GCA_028717605.1 Minisyncoccota bacterium | reverse complement strand
AATTTGGATTAGAGCTTTGCCAATTTTTTCTTTTTCATTAGATTATCAAAATATTAAATCTGAAAAAGTCTAAAGAATCATTTGAAACAATTAATAATAAATAAATCCTATAGACAGTATAATAGTTGTTTTAATTTTTTCTTTATCAATGTCAATCTATAGTAAAATTTGGAACCAAAAAGAGAAAAAATAAAATAAAAATAGCTCTTAAAATTTAAAGGATTTATTTTTATGGATTTTAAAAAATATTTTCTTCCTTCCTGTAATCTTCCAGCTAAAACATATTTCGTTCCATCATTTCTTAACCTAGTACTATGAATTTTAGGGTTTGCTTCATAGTATTTTCTATATTTCTCAAAAATGTATCTAATATCCTTTTCTTGTTTTTCGAAACTAAGTGTATTGGTAATATTAGAATTATGAATGTAGTATTTAAATAATGGCTCTGGCACAAAATCAAAATTATATTTTTGAGCAATTCTTATCCACATATCATAATCCTGTACAGTTTTAAGATTCTCATCAAAAAGACCTATCGTATTAAAAACTTCTTTTTCAACAATCACACTGCTTGGATTAAAAATAAAATTATTCATGATAAGTAATTCCTTAAAGATATTCTTGCATCTTGGTATTTTATACTCCCATTCCTTTTTATTCTTTTCATCAACAATTACTACATTACATCCTATAAATCCTATGTTAGAATTATTTAATTTCTCAAATAGCTTAATCTGTTTTTCTAATTTTTCCGGCATCCATTCATCATCACTATCTAAAAAT
Source organism: Minisyncoccota bacterium (assembly GCA_028717605.1). GTDB lineage: Bacteria > Patescibacteriota > Minisyncoccia > Minisyncoccales > GWA2-38-27 > PWMZ01. Next base: position 2,742 of record JAQUNM010000053.1, on the reverse strand, counting down.
GCTATGTATTTACCTTTAGCAATTTTCATCGCTGTATTTCTTGGCACAACAGAATTTCCCGAATTTTCTCTACGTTGAATATATACTATTCTTTCATTATTAAATCTTTCCACTAAACTTTTTGTATTATCTATAGATCCATCATCGACAATAATTATTTCAAAATATTGATATGTTTGGCTTAAAACACTTTGAATGGCCCTACCTAATAAATCCGCTCTATTATATGTTGGAATAATAACGCTAACAATTGGGTCATTATCTTTTTCTGTCATATTTATATTTATAGTTTTTAAATCCTGATTTTACTTAATCCTTTTAAAAGTTTCTTACCCATCTCTTTTATTGGTTTTGGTAAATATTGTTTACCTTTTAAAAATAATTCATAAATGGACCATGAGAATAAAACACCTACATTTTTAAATCTATCTTTTATAGTATTAAAGGGCACTTTTTAAGCAAATATAATAGAGCCAACGAATCCTATATTAATAAAATTCTTTGATTTAAAAATATTATCAATTACCATTTGCCTAATTCCTGTAAAAGATGTCACATCGTGGAAAGCTATTATCCCTTCGTTTATTAAGAATGGAGACCACAAATTAAAATCTAATTTAACCATTTCATAAGAATGATCTCCGTCAATCCATAAAAATTCTATAAATTTATTATTCCAATTTTTAGCTGCTTCTTCTGAAGTTTCTACGATTGGAATAATAATATCTTCAACTTGCGCTAATTTGATGTTTTTTTTGAACTCTTCAAAAGTCCAAATCTTACCATACATTTCTCTATGTATTGAAGAACCTGTATGTGGGTCTATAGCATAGATCTTTGCGCTATTACCTTTTTTTGAGCCCTTTCCTAGCCAAATAGTTGATACACCTTTCCAAGAACCAATCTCGACAATAACCCCTTTTCCAATACAAGACTTAGCAGTGTTATACAAAAATTCCCCTTCTTTATCTGACACAGAATGTCTTCTGTCTATATCATGAACTAATTTCTTAATTGATTCTATTTCCTTATCATGTTCATTTACTTTTTCATATATCATATTTACATTTTTCTTTTATTTAAGCCCTCTAAAATTTTAGTTATTAAAACCGCTCTTCTAATATTAGTTTTTCCTTGCTTATTTAATAATTTATAAAAATAATCGACAGCATGTTTCAAATTATTTTTTTCATCTATCAAATAAGATTTATCTTTTAATATCAATTTGTCCCCAAGAACTCCTTCTGTCTTTTTATAACAAATGACCCGTAAAGAAGGACTTATCATTGAGCTATAAACCAAAGTACCTTTGCTTCCGTAAATTATTGCTTTCATTTCTTTTTCAGGATAATTAAGGCTAACTGTTAATTTTCCTGTTAGATTTTTATTATTAAATAATATCATCCCTGTTTCAGCTCTATTATTGTGTTTAATAAAATCAATTTTTTTAAACTTCAATTTTTCTAAAGGAATAAAAATATCTAAAATAGATAAAAGATGAGAAGCTAATAACCAATACACATTATATTCCAAAAACCTACCAGCATATTTTAAAGACAGTTCAATAGATTCAATTCTTCCTATGGTACCTTTTTTAATTATTTTCTTAGCTTTTTCGAGAGACTTAGAAAAAGTATAAGTAAATTCTGTTAAAAGAACAAGGTTTTTCTTTTCAGCGATTTTTTTTAACTCCAAAACTTCTTTTGTCTTTAAAGCTAATGGCTTTTCACATAAAACATTTTTATTACAGAGTAAAGCTTTTTTGACAAGAGAATAATGAGTATTAATTGGTGTAGCTATAGCTACTGCACAGATATTTTTATCGTCCCATATTTTATCTAAATCATTTATAAATTCGTTTTCTTCCTTAAGAGAACGAGAATAAACATACTTTAAAAAAAACCTATTATCATTTTTAAAATAACGATATAATCTTCGTCCCCAATATCCATACCCAATTTGAGCTATACTAATTTTTTTCATTTATATTTTTCCAGCTTTTATTAATTTCTAAAGCCATTCTATTACATCTAGCTCCGACCCTAAAACAAGTAGCTGCATTAAATTTTGAATCATGGTTTTTTAATATCATTTTTTCAAATTCTTTAAAATCATTTGTCATTTTACCAAGTCTAGCCATTTTAAATGTTGGCGTGGCAGTGCTTGAACATTTATAAACATAACCATCTGCTCCTATTGTTATTTGATAATAACTGTAGATACATTGTTTAAAGTTCATTTCGTCTACATCTTGATAAGAAGGTGGTAAATAAAAAATATAAGGTTTTTCTTTAAAATTATTAGACATTAATGGTTTTAGCATTTTTTCATATCTTATATTCTGCTTAAACTCAATATTATTTTTATAATCTCGAACCTTATCAAAATCTTTTCCATACAAATCATATGGTATTGAAAATCTTAATGAATCTACTTTCAATTGCTTCATAATCTTTATTATTCCTTTGATTTCTTTTAATGAAGAATTAAAAGCATTTAAAAGATAGCAAACTCTTATTGAAGGGCATTTAGAGTTTCCTCTTATTTTTACAGCCATTTTAATCCCTTCTATAATCTCACTAAAATAATCTCTGTCTAAATTTTTAGCTTTCATATGGCTTTCAGGGGTACCAGCATCCAAGCTTATAGAAAGATAATCTTGTTTATCGTTTGCAATTCTACAAAGCTCAGTAAGCCAACCTTGTGTTTCTTCGAGAATTTTAAGATTAGAACCATTAGTAT
>JAQUNM010000052.1 GCA_028717605.1 Minisyncoccota bacterium | reverse complement strand
CTATTATGTAGAACTTCCTTCTATACCAATCATAGGAGAACTGATGTTATAAAAGCCTTAACTAAAAGCTATAATGCGCTCTGGGATAATCAAAATGATGATGGCGGCTTTTGCTGGGCAAAAAGAAAAAACGCTTTTTTTAGAGATTTAATTAATTTAATAAATATTAAGCTGTGGTTTCGGGCAAATTATTATGACTTTTTTTCAAATCTTAAATCTAAAATTTTGGCTTTATTAGGAGCTTTTTTCAAAAAGAATTATTATTGGGCCTATTCTGGGATTGAGAATATGAAAATTAGGATATCGGATAGTGATATGTGGTCAACCTGGTTTAGGTTGTTGGCAATTGCAACAATTGAAAAAACGTTTCCTGAGATTTGTAATAATAAAAAAACCTTTAATTGGAAAATGCGAAAAGCTTCGGGATTGGGTTTTTATAAAAAATAAAATGGGTATCAAAGTTTCAATAATAATGTCGGTTTATAACGGGGAAAATTTTTTGAACGAATCTATCCAAAGCATTCTAAATCAGGTTTTTAAGGATTTTGAATTCATTATTATTAACGACTGTTCTACTGATAGCTCTTTAAATATTATCAAGAAATACGCTAAAAAAGATAAGAGAGTTATTATAATTGAAAATAAAAAGAATTTAGGCCTAACCAAATCTTTAAATAAAGGTTTAGAATTAGCTAAAGGTAAATATATTGCTAGACAAGACGCCGATGATGTTGCTTCGCCTAGAAGGCTGGAAAAGCAATATAATTTTTTAGAAAAAAACGAAGACGTTTTTTTGGTTGGATCCGGAGCAATTAATATTGATGAAAAGGGAAATGTTTTAAATACCCGCAAAGCAATAGCTGATCCTAATAAAATAGCTCTGGAGTTACCTAAAAATAATTGTATTTATCATTCCTCCATTATGTATAGAAACAACGGCCAATATTTGTATCGCGAAAAGTTTCCTTATAGCCAGGATTATGACTTGTATTTAAGGATTCTTTCCGATGGGGAACAAATAGCCAGCCTTGAAGAGCCGCTAATAAAATACAGAATTAATTCCGGAGCAATATCTTGGACAAAGAGAGCCCAACAGATGATGTTTGCCGAGAAAGCTAGAGATTTTTATTTTCAGAGGCTAAGATATGGAAAAGATGAATATGATAACTTTGATCCGAACGAAATTTTAAATATCGACGTCGAAAAATCTACTAATGAAGCTATTTTAGAAGCAGAAATCAAGGCAAGCTTTAGGATAAATAATTTTAAAAAAACAAGGGAGTTATGCAAGAAATATTTTAAATATCACGGCTATTTAAACAAAGCTTTACTTTATTATCTATTGTCTTTTTTTAATAAGAGTTTTATTAATTTAGTAAGAAGGGTTATTTTTAGTTAATCAGTTTGGTTAACAAAAACTCTGGTTCCCTAATAAATAAATTTTGATTTTGTAAATTGTACTAAAAAACAGATTAAAAATCTAATTTAGTTTGTATATTTTAGAAGCGCCGTCTTTTGAAAGATAAATTTCTTTAAAGTTTCCGTTGTTTTTTACATATATTGCAAAAGAAGGGCTAACTTCGGTAACGAAATCTTTATCCCAAAATATTTTATAAACATAGTTTACTCTGCCTGTTTGGGCGTTCGCGTTGATCACAATGAAATGAGTATGGTTTGGGTTCTCTTCAATATTTTTTTTAAGCTCAGCAAGTGTACTTTTTGCTTTTGCTGAATGCCTGTAAGTTACTAGTCCGTTTTTTTTCAGATCTATATTCAGGTAGTAATTTAGGTGGCCCCCAGATAACCCCACATAGTGGACAAAATATTTTTCTATTTTGTTCTGCGTAAGGTAGCCCTTTAGAAAATTAGCCATATCTTTATTCCCTGTAGCAATTTCAATTTTTTCATAAACCAGTCTTGTCGGAAAGTATTTATCTCCTTCTTCGTTAACATGATATTTTATCGAAAAGGCAAGGGTTACTAGGAAAACAAAGAGTAAGAATAATTCTGCGTTTTTATTTAGGGGAAATATCTTATAAAAAATATTTACTGCCAGTATATATAAAAGAGGTAAAAAGAATAAAATTGGCCGAAAAGTAAAGTTAAAAGGAACATGAACGACATAAAAAAATAGAAAAACCAGATTTATTAGAAGAAAAACCTCAAGGTAATATTTTTTAGAAAGTTTAAGGTCTTTTTTTTGCCAGAAAGCAATAAGGGCGGAAATAATAGCCCCTAAGGAAAGAAATAAATAAAAACCATAATTATAAAGAAGCCACAAGAACATAGTTTTCATTTTTTCAAAATCAAAAGACCAAGAAACAAGATCATAAGTTGCGTTGCTATTAACCGCTGATAAAAGTCTTTTGCCTATTAACAAAACAAGAAAGATTGCCGGTGGTAAGGCAAAAACAACTTTTTTTTCTTCTATGAGCCTTATGATTAATAACAAGCCAATGAAACAAAGCAAAACTAGCAAAAATTCTTGCAGGTAAAGATAAGCCATGGCCGAAATAAAGAAAGTAAGAAGAAGTATTTTAATAGAAAAATTTTCTTTCTTTATTAAATAAAGACAAAACAAAATTACCGTAATCGAGGGGGTGTAGAACCTAAAATAACGGGCGAATTGAATAATCCAAGGATCAATAGTAAAAAGAAGCGCCGTAACGGCAGCTATTTTTTTATTTTTAGCATATTCTTTAGTCAACAGGTAAACAAGGAGAACGTTAATAACTCCCAAAAGAGCAAACGGGAAACGAAGAATAAATTCCTGATTAGCGTTGATCTTTAAGAAAGAGAACAATTGAGTTGACCAAACCCCTAAAAGAGAGGTTAGTTTTGACCTAGTATAGTTAGCAAATAGCTCCTCGGTTTTAAAATATTCTTTGACAACATTGGCATGATAAAAGCCATCCATCTGGATACCGAAACCGCCAAGTTTGTAAAAATATAAGATCAAGACCAGAAGGGAAATTAAGATAAGAAAAACTTTTGGGAGGTCTTCTTCCGGGCTGTTTACGAGTAAGATTTTACCTCCTCTTTTCTCTTTCATTTTCTCCAAAGTATAAACAGCGATAAAGATGGCTATTAAAAATAGATAAACAATAATTCCAAAATATTCCCAAACCCTGAAACTATTGATAACAAAAGAAAAGGAAATAAAAACAAAAAGAAAAGAAAAAATTAATAGTAAAAGAGAAAGATCTTTTGTTTTAATTTTCTTTCCTATAATTAGATAAGTTAAGCTAATAGAAAAAACAAGATGGGTTATTAAAATTGGAATAAGATTTTCTTTTTGGAAGAGAGAATGAGTTTTTCTTGAGACATTTTCCAAAATTAGTCCGATATTTTCTTTTAGCTCTCCCCGGTTATAGACATAGCGGGAATAAAGATAGGGCTGGTTGGCTTTATTAACAGAGGCGAAAAGATAAAGGTTATTTTCTTCCGGAGTAATTTGCTTTGGGCCTTCGATTTCGACGAGGTAAGTTTTGCCTTTAGAATTTTCGATTAGTGGGAAGCCAAAGGGGTAAAGGTGGGCCGGGGCGGCTTGGTCAAAATAATAAGTGTTTTCGTATAGCCAGTTTCCGGCGCCTTTTTCTTTGTTCCGGAAAACGATTTCGGCTGGTTCGTAATTGGTAATTTCTTCAAGGGGCTCTTCTTCGTCTTTTTCATCTTCTT
>JAQUNM010000051.1 GCA_028717605.1 Minisyncoccota bacterium | reverse complement strand
AAAAAAGAATTGAAGAGATATTTGAAAAAATAAAACCAGACTTAGTTTTTCATGCTGCTGCTTATAAACACGTTCCTTTAATGGAAAAACACGTAGAAGAAGCAATAAAAAACAATGTTTTTGGAACTAAAAATATTATAGAAAATTGCATAAAACAAGAAGTAGAAAAAATGATTTTTATCTCTACTGACAAAGCAGTAAACCCTAGTTCTGTTATGGGAGCTAGCAAAAGACTAGGAGAAATGATTTGCCAAGCTTATAATGGAAAAACCAAGTTTATTTCTGTTAGGTTTGGTAATGTTTTAAATAGTCGAGGAAGCGTTATTCCTATTTTTAAAGAGCAAATTAAAAAAGGAGGACCAGTTCAAGTAACTCATCCTGATATGAGGAGATATTTTATGCTTACCTCAGAAGCTTGTTTATTGGTTATGCAAGCAGGATATATTGGTCAAGGAGGAGAGGTTTTTGTTTTAGATATGGGAGAACCAATCTTAATTCAAGACTTAGCTAGAGAAATGATTAAATTATCTGGTTTAGAGCCGGATAAAGATATTCCCGTTGTTTTTACAGAACCAAGGCCAGGAGAAAAACTTTTCGAAGAAATGCTAACTGCTAAGGAACAGGTTTCTTCTACTAGTTATCAAAAAATATTTCAAGCCAAATTAGATAAAATAGATAAAGAAAAACTAGAAAAAGACTTAGAAAAACTTAAAGACAAATCTGATTTAAAAGAAATTGTTCCAGAGTATAATTAATTGAACATAATCTATTAAATGTTATTTTTTAAAATAATTCAAATATTTCTTTATCCTAGTATCTTTTTTTTAATATTAATATTGTTTGGTTTTTTGTTTAAAAAAAAATACTTAATTATACTAGGACTTTTTTTCTATTATTTATTTTCAATTACTTTTTTGTCAGATATAATTTTTTATCCTTTAGAAAAAGATTATGATTTTTTGTCAGAACAAGAAATGCAAAAAGCAGATAAAATTGTTTTACTTTTAGGGGGCAAAGAATCTGATGTCTTAAGGGCCTCAGAAGTTTTAAGAATATCTCATTTGAGTAATCATGAAAAGACCATTATTATTTCTGGAACTGATCCAATTAACCCTAAATCAGAAGAAGCCCAGGGCGTAAGGAATTTTTTTATCTCTCGGGGTATTCCCCAAGACATTATTATTATAGAAGGTCAGTCTAGAAATACTAAAGAAAATATTCAAAACGTTAAAGAGATTGTTCAAGAGAAACCCTTTTTATTAGTTACTTCTGCTTATCATTTAAAAAGAGCAGAAAAAGAATTCGAGAAAGTTTCAGCTAACCCAATTCCAGCCCCTACTGACTTTAAAAGAAAAGGTTTTGATTATGGATTTTTTGATTTTTTACCTAGTAGTATTAATTTGAGAAATAATGATTTGGCGATTAAAGAATATTTTGGTATTTTTTACTATAACTTAATAAAATAAAAATATGTTTGATAAATTTAAACAACTACAAAAAGCTAGAGAATTACAAAACGCTCTTTCTCAAGAAAGAGCAGAAGTAGAGAAACAGGGGATTAAAGTAATAGTAACAGGAACAATGAAAATAGATTCAATTACTTTAAATCCTGGTTTAGATCAAACAACCCAAGAGCAGTTATTAAAAGAGTGTATTAATGAGGCTATGCAAAAAATACAAATGATTGCTGCTCAGAAAATGTCTGAAATGGGAGGAATGTTCTAAACTTGACAAAAAACTGAAAATTTGCTATATTTTAAATAGTGAGTGTTTTCTTCTTTTATAGAAGAAAGCCCTAGATAGGTCGGTACAAGATCCCCCTCGAGCGGGATCTTTTACTTTTTTGAATATTTTGATATAATACTAGTGCTGGGAGCAGCACTCACTAAAGACTTATTCTTGGGGTAAACTCTCCCAGCTTTTTATATTGACTTTATAAAAATAATAATGTATAAAATAATATCTTTGACAATTTTTTAAACCACAGGAGGATGGATGGACAGAGGGGTTTTTTTAAGGATTGATTGGTCTGCGTGTCTTGATTTTTTACATCAAGAAAGGAGTTTTATCCAAAAAAAGATAAAAATATTCTTAAAAAATAATCCTGAATGGGAAGCTGAGTGTACCCCTCCTATTCAGGGATTTAAAATGGCTATAACTGTTTTGTTTTGGTTAAAGCCAGAGAATAAAAAAAGACGTAAAGTATATGACTATCCAGAGACACGCTGTGGTTATATTAAACCAGAAGAAACCAAACCTATTGGTTTACTAGTAGCTTCTTTTATAAAAGAAAGAAACTTAAAAGTTTGGGTGAACCCAAGACTGAAGGATGGTTTCTTAGAATACGAAATAAAAATAGAAGACTATTCTGTTTTTATTAAAAGATAAAAAACAAAGCCCTGATAGAGAAATTCTATTAGGGCTTTTTCATTAAACTTATTGCTTTTTTCAGATAAAAAAGAGATAATTAAATAACATGTTTCAAAATAATGTTTTATTATCTAAAATAACTAGTTTTCAAATAGGTGGACCAGCTCAATATTTTTTTATAGCTAAAACAGAAAAAGATTTAATTAAAGCCTTAAAAAAAGCAAAACAATCTAAACTTGCTTTTTACATCCTAGGTAAAGCTAGTAATGTTCTTTTTTCTGACAAAGGATTTAAGGGTTTAGTTATTCAGAACCAAATTAAAGATATAAAAGTTAAAAAAGAAAAAATAATTTGTTCTTCTGGTGTTACTTTAAGTTATTTAGCTCAGAAAGCTAAAAAAAATAATTTATCAGGTTTAGAGTGGGCTTTGTCTATTCCCGGGACAATTGGTGGAGCTGTATACATTAATGCTTCAGCTTTTTCTTTTGCTATATCAGATATTGTAGAGAAAGTAAGAGTTTTAGATATTAAAAATTTAAAAATAAAAACATTAAAAAATAAAGAATTAAAGTTTTCTAAAAAAAATAGCTTGTTTTTAAAAAATAAATCTTTAATTATTCTTTCTGTTGAACTAAAGTTAAAAAAAGAAAAAAAATCAGTCATTCAAAAAAAAGAAAAAGAATATAATTTATATAGAAATAAAACTCAACCTTTAAATTACCCATCAGCTGGTTGTATTTTTAAGAATCCTTATAAAAAATCAGCTGGTTTTTTAATTGATCAAGCTGGATTAAAAGGAAAAACAATAGGCGGCGCTCAAATATCAAGGGTTCACGCTAATTATATTATTAATTTTAAAAAAGCCAGGGCCAGAGATGTTTTAGAATTAATAAAAATTATAAAAAAAACAGTAAAAAAGAAATTTAATGTTGAATTAAAAGAAGAAATTCAAATAATTTTGTAAAAAAAAGTTATGCACCCTTGACAAGTTTTTTAAAAGTGAAAAAATGAAGTAATGTAAAAAATTTTTTAAACACAACAGTGGTCGGCTGTTGTTAAATATAAACTATAAAAAAATGGCCGCTAAGAAAAAAACAAATAAGAAAGTAGCAAAGAAAAAAGTAGCAAAGAAAAAGAAAAAATAAACAAAAATAACCCCGGAAAACCCGGGGTTGTTTTATTAATAGGATTTGCTAAAATAAAAATATGAAAATTATTATAAAATCAATAAACTTAAATCTTTCTGATAGAGAAAAACAAGTAATAGAAGAAAAAATTTCTAAATTAAATCAGTTTTTAAATATTTTTGATCAAGGAGAAGAAAAAGGATTGAATCCACCAGCAGAAATAGAAGTTATTATTTCC
>JAQUNM010000050.1 GCA_028717605.1 Minisyncoccota bacterium | reverse complement strand
GCTTTAGTTAGAATCTTTAACCAAGACAAGTCAAAAGAAATGTTCAAGAGAACTACTGACAAGTTAGGTAAGTACTTTTGTATTGTTCCTCCAGGAGAATACACTTTAGTTGTACAAAAGAAACAAGAAGATGAATCTTACTCATTAATCTTAGAAACCAAGGTTAAAGCTCAAAAGGGGATTATTAATATGGATCTGGGGGTTTAATGTTCTATCTTATTTTAGATAATATTAGAAGTTTGCAAAATATTGGTTCTATTTTTAGAACAGCTGATGCTTTGAAAATAGATAAAATATATTTGTGTGGTATTTCCGGAAAACCTCCTCATCCTAAAATTAGCAAGACTGCTTTGGGAGCAGAAAAAAATATTCCTTTTGAATATCATTTTTTTACTTGGCAAGTTATAGAAAAATTAAAAAAACAAAACTTTCAAATAATAGCTTTGGAGAAGAATAAAAAGAGTAAAAGTTATTTAAGGTTTAAACCTAGGTTTCCCTTAGCTTTAATCTTGGGTAATGAAATAAAAGGGGTTTCTGAATCTGCTCTTAAAAGAGCTGACAAGATTATTTGTCTTCCCATGAAAGGGAAAAAAGAATCTTTAAACGTTAGTGTAGCTTTTGGAATTGCTGGTTATTATCTTGACAGATTTAGATAAAACAGATACAAAGAGTCTGAATTATGAAGATATCCAAGAAAACTCAATATGGATTACGAGCTTTAGTTTTTTTAGCCAAAAATGGTTTTTCTTCTATTAAAAGAATAGCTCAAGCAGAAAATATTCCTTATTATTATTTAGAAAAAATATTTTCTGATCTAGAAAATTCAGGTTTAGTTAAGTCTAAAAAAGGATCATTAGGTGGTTATTTTTTAAAAAAGAAAAAGATCAAGCTTAATGATATTTTTGAAGCTTTAGGCGAAAAAATGATTTTGGTTGATTGTTTAAAACAAAAGTGTTGTCAAGAAAAAACATGTTTAACTAAATCTATTTGGCAGAATCTTTATCAAAAACAAAAACAATATATTGATTCAATAAGTTTAACAGATTTAATAAAATGAAAAGAATATATTTAGATTACGCAGCTACCTGTCCAGTTGATAAAAGAGTTTTAAAAGAAATGCTCCCTTTTTTTTCTGAAAAATATGGCAATACTGGGTCTTTGCATTCTTTTGGTCAAGAAGCCAAAATAGCCCTAGAAAAAGCCAGAGAAAGAATAGCTGATTTAATTTTTGCTCAAACCGAAGAAATAATTTTTACTAGTTCAGCGACTGAAAGTAATAATTTAATTTTAAAAGGTTTATTAAAAAAGAATGATCATTTAATTATTTCTTGTATTGAACATCCTTGTATTAAAGAAACGGCTAAGTTTTTAAAAACTAAAGGAGTTTTAGTAACTGAGTTAAAAATAGACAAACAAGGTTTTGTTAAAGACCTAGAAAAAAGCATTAAGAAAAATACTGCTTTAATTTCTATTATTCATGCTTCTAACGAAATAGGAGTTGTTCAAGATATTGAGAAAATAAGTAAGGTTGCAAAGAGAAATAAAATATTATTTCATACAGACGCGGCTCAAAGTTTTGGCAAAATTCCTATTAATGTTAAGAATATTGATTTTTTAACAGCTTCTTCTCATAAAATTTACGGACCTAAAGGAGCTGCTTTATTGTATATAAAAAAGGGACTAAAAATAAATCCACTTCTACACGGTGGTGGTCAAGAACAAGGATTAAGATCTTCTACGGTTAATATTCCAGCTATAGTTGGTTTTGGTAAAGCTGCTGAGATAGCTAAAAAAGAAATACAAGAAGATTATAAAAAACAAATTAAGTTAAGAAATAAAATTATTACTCAAGCTTTAAAAATAAAAGCCTGCTATTTAAATGGAGACCAGAATAAAAGATTAGCTAATAATATTAACCTGAGATTTTCTAATATAGAAGGAGAAGCCTTAACAATGAAGCTAGACCTAGAGGGCATTGCTGTTTCTACGGGATCTGCTTGTGCTTCAACAAAATTAGAACCAAGTTATGTTTTATTAGCTTTAGGACTAAAGCCCCAGGAAGCACATGGTTCTTTAAGAATAAGCCTAGGGAAATATACAAGAGAACAAGAAATAGATTATTTTTTGAAAATTCTTTCGCAATCTGTAAAAGAGTTGAGAAAATTATCTCCTTTTAAATGAATTACTCTAAAAAAATTATTGATCATTTTAAAAATCCAAGAAATTATGGAAAGATTAAAAAACCGAGTGCTGTTGGTCAGGTAGGAAATAAAGTTTGTGGGGATGTAATGAAAATATATCTTAAAATAGAAAATGATATTATAAAGGATATTAAGTTTGAAACATTAGGTTGTTTGGTAGCTATTGCCAATACTAGCTTATTAACTACCTTAGTTAAGGGAAAAACAATAAAACAAGCTTTAAAAATTAAAAAAGAAGATTTAGTTAAAAAGTTTGGTAAAATTCCTAGCATTAAAATACACTGTTCTTTTTTAGCAGTGGAGGCCCTAAAAAAGGCTATTGAAAATTATTATGAAAAAAGTACTAATAGCCATGTCAGGCGGAATAGATAGCTCTGTTGCTGCTTATTTATTAAAGAAAAAAGGATTTAAACCAATAGGAGTTCATTTTAAATTTTGGCCATTAGAAAATAAATGTTGTTCTTTAGGTTCAGAAAATAAGGCCAGGGAAATATGTGAAAAATTAAAGATTCCTTTTTATGTCTTTTCTTTGCAAAAAGAGTTTAAAAAAGAGATTATTAAACCCTTTCTAACTTCATTAACTTTAAACATTACACCGAATCCATGTATCTGGTGTAATAAAAAAATTAAATTTAAAATCCTGGAAAAATACAGAAAGTTATTAAAAGCTGATTATGTTGCTACTGGTCATTATGCTTTAATTAAACAAGTTTTTTTATACCGAGCTAAAGATAAAAAAAAAGATCAGTCATATTTTTTATGGCAGGTTAATAATTTTGAAAAAGTATTATTTCCCTTGGGAAACTTATTTAAAAAAGAGGTAATGGATTTAGCTAAAAAGAATAATTTTTGTTTTTCTAATACTAAAGAATCTCAAGAAATTTGTTTTATTCCGGATAAAATTGAAGATTTTTTAAAAAAGAATTTAAAAGAAAAGAAAGGAAATATAATTTTCAATAATAAAATTATTGGTTTTCATAAAGGTTTATTCTATTATACTATTGGTCAAAGAAAGGGGATTAATCTTTCCAATGGGCCTTTTTATGTTTTGAAAAAAGATCATAAGAAAAATATTCTTTTTGTCACCAAAGATAAAAAAGAATTAGAAAAAAATTATTTAATGATGAAAAATGTTAGATGGTTTAAAAAAGCTTCTTCTTGTTTAGCTCAAATAAGATATCAGTCTTCTTTGGTTCCTGTTATAATAAAAGATAAAAAAGTCATATTCAAAAAACCCCAAACAGCTGTTACTCCTGGCCAATCAATTGTTTTTTATAAAAATAACCAAGTACTGGGAGGAGGGATAATTACATGAAACAAGGAATAATTATTGCTTTTGGCGAACTATTTTTAAAATCAGATCAAGTTCAAGATCTTTTTAAAAGAAGATTAATTAATCATATTGATTTTTTTTGTAAAAAACAAAAAATTGATTTTAAATTAATTATCTTAAGAGATAGATTATTCTTACAAACTAAAAATGTTTCAAAAGTCCAAAAGATTCTTAAGAAAATACCTGGTATTTCTTGGTATGCTGTTTGTTATTGTTTTGAAAAATTTAATTTAAAAGAAATAGCTTTGTTTGTTTTTGAAAATCATTTTACTTTGAAAAACCAAACTTTTGCTATAAAAGTTAATATGAAAAAGGACA
>JAQUNM010000049.1 GCA_028717605.1 Minisyncoccota bacterium | reverse complement strand
ATGTTTTAGATACTTGGTTCAGTTCAGCTTTGTGGCCTTTTGCCACCTTAAACAAAAAAGATTTCAAAACTTTTTATCCAACCAACTCTCTTTTTACAGCCAGAGATATTATCAATCTTTGGGTAACTAGAATGATATTTTCTTCTCAAGAATTTACTAAAAAAAATCCTTTTAATAAAGTCTATATCCACCCTACTGTTTTGACCAAAGACGGCCAAAGAATGTCAAAATCATTAGGAACCGGAATTGATCCCCTTGGTCTAGTTGACCAATATGGGGCTGACGCTGTTAGATTTGGATTAGCCTTTCAAATAATGGGTGGCCAAGACGTTAAATTCTCTGAAGAAACTATTTTAATGGCTAAAAAATTCTGCAATAAATTATGGAATGCTTCTAGGTTTGTTCTGCAAAATTGTTCTAAGAAACAATATCTTGTTTCTAAGGTTCAGTCTGAGACAACTCATGATAAAAAAATATTAAAACAATTAGAGAAAACAAAAAAAGGTATAGAAAAAGATTTGGAATATTTTCAATTTGGCAAAGCCGCACATAAATTATATAAATTTTTTTGGCATGACTTTTGTGATGTGTATATTGAAAAATCGAAAAAGAAGAAAAACGAAAAAGTTTTAATCTATGTTTTGTTTAATGTTTTAAAATTGTTTCATCCTTTTATTCCTTTTATAACAGAACAAATATATCAAAAGCTTCCTATTAAAAGAAAACAAAGTTTAATGATAGAAAAATGGTAAATTATTTCCCTATTATTTTAGCTGTTTTTTTCGGAACTATTCCAGCTATTTTGTGGCTTTGGTTTTTTCTAGCTGAAGACAAAAATCCAGAAAGCAAGAAAACAATCATAGAAGTGTTTTTATATGGTATGCTTTTTGCTTTAATAACACTTTATGCTCTTTATTTTATCAAACCTTATTTAGCTTTCTTTTTACTAATAATTATTCCTGCTTTTTCCGAAGAAATAACTAAGTATCTTGCCTTTCGTTTTTCAGCTCACAAACACCACGAACTAGATGAACCAGTAGATTTTATGATTTATTTAATAACTGCTGCTTTAGGCTTCGCTGCTATGGAAAATATTTTAATGTCTTTTTCTAGCTTTCTAATAAACCCTGGCATAATGCCAATGTTTGTTTTAAATATAATAAGATTTATGGGGGCTACTTTTTTACACGCTTTAGTTTCAGCAATTTTGGGTTATTTCATAGCGCTTTCTTTTTATAATCTAAAAAACAAAATAAAAACAATGATCACTGGTTTTGTTTTAGCCACTTTCTTGCATATTTTGTTTAATTTGACTATGATAAAGATAATCCAAGCAACAAAATTAAATGTCCTTATTCTTTATATTTTCTTGTTAGCCATATTAATGATAGGAATGTTAATATTTATTTTCAAATGTTTTAAAAAATTAAAAAAACTAAAATCAATATGTCAAATGAATTCTTAAATAAGCTTAAAAAAGGAACGGAACAAACTTTTAAAAAAATAGAAGTGGAACCAGAAATAGAAAAACCAGCACCAGAAAAACCAAAAGAAGAGGAAAGAAAACCCTGGTTAGAACAAGATGGTCAACCAGTAATGGATATGTATCAACAAGGAACAGAGTTAATTATTCAGTCAGCTTTAGCTGGTATTGAAGTAAATGATGTAGAAATTACTGTAGAAAATGACACCTTTATAATAAAAGGAAAAAGGGAGAATCCAGCTAAATCAGCAGATAAATATTTTTTAAAAGAATGTTTTTGGGGAAATTTTTGCCGAGAGATAATTTTACCAGTTGAGGTAGATTCTTCTAGAACAGAAGCAGAAATAAAAAATGGCATTTTAATAATAACTATCCCTATTCTTGAAAAGGGTAAAAAAAAGATAGCTATTAAAGAATAATTCGTTACAAATAGTTTTTTTAACAGTCCTTATTCAAGGATTGTTTTTTTATGGGCAGGGTGGGACTCGAACCCACAAGCTTTGCAGCACTAGCTCCTAAGGCTAACGTGTTTGCCAATTTCACCACCTGCCCTAAATTATACACCCATTAATTGCATAATAATTACAGCTGACCCTTTGGCAAAAAGAGCAATAACTATAGCTATTACGCAATAAAAAAGATTTTTTTTAGCTGCTCCTAGTTTTTCTGGATCTCCTTCTGAAAATAGAAAATTATAAGCCGCTAATAAAACAAAAAACACGGAAACAGCAATTAAAACATTAAATAAAAAGTTTGTTACTCTAGACAATAAATTGAAAAAATCTCCTTGAGAAATATTATTTTCTTCAGCATAGATAAATGAAAAAGAAAATAAACTAATAAGTATTAATAATAAAAAATATTTTTTCATATTTTTAGTATATAACTTCTAAGAAAAAAAGCAACCATGTAGTTGCTTTTTTCCGATATCTTTATTTTTTAAAAACTAATCTGCCTTTCCTAAAAACTCTATAACCATTGTGCCTAATCCTTTAGCCAATAAAGCTACTACTATTGCAACTATTGCATAAACTATCACATTTCTAGCTTTTTTTGTTTTTTCTTCATCCCCAGCACTAGTAAGAAATAAATAAGCAGCCCATAGAACAAAAATTACAGTTAAGGCTATTAATAACCAAAACATGATATTACTTATCATTTGTAAGGTTGACCCAAAATCTGACACGTCTGTAATACCTGGTGCTGGTTTATCAGGGTCAATATCAAAAACATCAGCGTTGCTTAAACAAGGAACTACTAATAAAGCTACAATTGGTAAAATTAATATAAATTTTTTCATTTTTTTTATTTTAATTTAAGTAATCGACCTTTATTTTATACTTCATGGTATGTCTGTTATCAATATTATAACTTGATTCTTCTTCATATTCTTCGTCTACCACACTTCTTATAATACTATACAAGGCTTTAGCTGATAATACAATGGCTAATCCAATAGCTGTCCATTTTAAAAGATCTTTAGCTGATTTTACTTTTTCTGGATTATCACCAGCTCCAAACATTTGAAAAGCAGCAATTAAAACCATAATAGGCACCAAAGCAATAGCTGTCCAGGTAACAAAATTGCTTATTGCATTTAATAAGGCACCAAAAGTATTGTGTTTTATAGGAGATTCAAAAGTAACGGTCTCGGCAAAAACCAATACAGGTAATGAAAATATTATGATTAAAAGAACTTTTTTCATTATTTTATTATATGACATAAAAAAAATTAATCAAGCTTTTTTCATTAAAAGACCATAATGATAATGGCCTGCTTCAAAGTCTTTTTCTTTTTTAAATCCTTTTTCTTCAGCTAAATTTTGAGCTTTTTCTAAAGAAACTCGCTTTCCTTCTGGACCTTGGGAAGCATTTTCTTGCCAGTCAATGACTAACAAATCAGCTCCTGGCTTTAAAACTCTTTTTATTTCTTGCAAAATTATTCCTGGTTCTTCTGCCTGAAATAAAACATTAACTAAAAGAACTAAATCTAAAGAATGGTCTGGTATCTTAGATGATCCTGGTTGTTCTAAATCAGCTTTGTGAATTCTGATATTAGAAATATCTAAAGATCTACTTTTCAAAACATTTAAAGGCTCCTCTTGAATATCTATAGCGTAAACAAATCCATTTTTTAAATATTTAGCCAAAGGAATAGTAAAACCTCCTGAGCCACAGCCAAAATCAGCTGCTATCATATTTTCTCTTAACTTAATATTTTTTAGTATTTCTTCTGGATTTAAAAACATATTAAACGCAAATTATTGAAGCTATCTTATCGTTTTCAGCCATTTTCATTATTCTTACTCCTTGAGTGGCTCGACTTAATTTAGCAATAGTATCTATTTTTGTTCTAATAATATGACCTTTTTGAGAAATAACTATTAGTTCTTCTTCTTCTCCGGTTAAAACAGTTGAACAAACAAGATCGCCGGTTTTACTAGTAATGT
>JAQUNM010000048.1 GCA_028717605.1 Minisyncoccota bacterium | reverse complement strand
TCCTAGGGGTGATAGGTTCCAAGACAAAAGAGAAAATAGTTTTGGAAACAGAAACACTGATACACTTAAAAAAGATAACCAGTATAAAGAGCAGCTTGATCAATTAATTGCTAAATTAGACGTAATTATAAATATGTTAGCTGTTAAGGGGCAAGAGAAAGAAAAAGTAAAAAAACCATCAAAAAAGAAACTTGTATCTAAGAAAAATTAAAATACTAAAGTTAGTTTTTTATACTATGGCTTGTCAAAAAAGTATTTTATAAGGAAAGATAGTAAGCCTTAAATAAAACTATATTATTATTTTTTGATCTAGTTCAAAACAAAATAACTAAGTTATTTATCCTATGTTAATCTAAGTGATCAGAATACATGAAAAATTGTTTCAGTTTTTCTTTTATGATATAATAATTATTAAGATATATTCTATGGGTTGGTCAAATATAAATAATTAAAAATATGCAAAAAAACAAAGCAATTTTAAGTTTAATAATCATTATTTTAATAATTTTAATAGGATTTTATATATTTGTAATTAAACAAAATAATATTATTAATCTAGGAAAAGACACAACAGATGAAGGGTTAGGGTTGCAGGATAATAATAATCTTCTAGAAGTCGATTCGTCAGAAATATTAAATGATATCATTGAAGAAAAAAATAAAATAATAACAGATGATTTTTCAATAGAACTTCCTCTTGGTTGGAATAAAATCGATAGTACTATTCCAGGAGTTTTGGCAATGGCTATTAATTCTAATGAAAAAATTAATGACCTTGCGGCTCAAAAGATTAATTTTAAAAGTTATCTTGCCATAAGTCTAGACATACTTGAAGAGAAAACAATTAATGAGTATTTGCAAACTATTAAAAATGAATTACAAAAAAATATTCCTAATATTATTTTTTATGATGAAACAGACTTAGTTATTAATGGAAAAACTACTTGTGCGGTTGAGGCAGAAATGATTCAACAAGGAGTAAACTTTAAAGTTTTGATATTAGTTATTAAACAGGATAATGAGAATGTTTGGGTACTATCATATAATACGACTAAAAGTAATTGGGATAAATATAAAGAAGAATTTTCTAATAGCGCTAATAGCTTTATCTTAAAATAATTGTTAAATACACTTTCTTAGGTTTTTGTTTCATGTTATAAATAACAAAAGATTATATTTCTACATATGAAATTAAAAGAATGGTTGTTTTCAGAATTTGATTTTAAATTAAGAAAACACTATCGTCGAATTGTTATTTCTTCTGCTATAATACCAATATTTCTTCTTTGGTTAGTTTGGGCTTTACCTAACTATTTTTCTTGGATGGGAAATACCTCTTTGGTAATATGGTCTTTAATTGGCATTATTTGTTATCAGGCAATAGTTGTTCCTTTACACCTAATATTTAAGTATAATATTTTTTATATTTTAATTGCTATCAGTTGGCCAATTTTTTATTTTTTGATTATTTTAGCTACGGGCGGTATTCATAGTACCTTAATTTTTATATTAGTAATTCCTTTATTAACTTCTACAATTACTTTGCAACAGAAAGAAACAAGGTTAATAGGGGTTGTTATGACCATTATTTTGGCACTATTTATTTTTATTGAACCTCAAAATTTATCAGATCCAGCAATTGTTGGTCAGCACTTTATGCAGGTATTTTTATATGCCTTAATTGCCTTTTATTTTTACCAAATGGTATCTGATGCTTTGCATTATAAAGTGTCTCATTTAGAGGCAAAACAAAAATTAGCCGACATGTTAGAATTAAACAATATAAAAGATATTTTTTTAACTACTGTTTCTCATCAACTTAGAACTCCTTTGTCAATTGTTCGTTGGAATTTAAGCGAGTTAAAAGATAGTTCTGAATTATCTTTAAATAATCAAGATATTCTAAAAGTGGCCCAGGATCATTTAGATAAAAGTTTAGTAATTATAGAAGAGTTATTAAAATCTGCTGAAATCGATATTAAAAAGTATGAGCTTGCCAATAAAAAAAGTTTGATTTGTATAAATGATTTGATTGAAGAGTTAATTCTAGAAACTAGATCATTGGCTCATCAAAACAAAAACATTGTTAATATATCATTATCAAAAAATAAATTATATACCAGGGGTAATTATCAATTATTATTTGGAGCCTTATTTAACTTGTTTGACAATGCTTTTCGTTATACTAAAAATGGGAAAGTTGATATTCTTTTAAAAGAATCAGACAAAAACATAGTTTTAATGGTTATTGATACTGGTGTTGGTATTAGTGAAGAGGATAAAAAACATATATTTGATCAAGTTTATCGTGGTCAAAACGTTCTAACAATCGATCCAAATCGAAGTGGGGTAGGTTTAGCGGTAAGTAAAAAAATACTAGAACTACATGACGCAAAAATAAAATTGTTATCTGAATTAGATAAAGGAACCACTGTAATAGTAGAATTAATTAAAGTAGAGAATAAAATAGACTAAATGTATAGAAGAGATAAAAAAGAAGATTTTTATACTAAATTATCAAAAAAAGAGGGCTATCCAGCTAGATCAGTGTATAAATTGCAAGAGATAGACGAAAAGTATAAGATAATTAAAAAAGGAGATAAAGTTTTAGATTTAGGATCAGCCCCGGGTTCTTGGCTTATTTATGTATCTAAAAAGATAGGGGATAAAGGAAAAGTAATAGGGGTTGATCTTAAGGATATAGAAAATATTAATAGAAAAAATATCTCTTTTATCAAGAAAAACATTTTTGAATTAAATTCCTCTGATTTTAAAGGAAAGTTTCAAGTTGTTTTATCTGATCTAGCTCCCAAAACATGTGGGTTAAAGTTCATTGATAGCGGTAAATCATTAGAATTATCAGAAAAAGCACTTGAAATTGTAAGGTTGTGTTTGATACTTAAAGGAAATTTTGTTTGTAAGATATTTGAAGGTGAATCTAGTCAAGATTTTTTCGAAAAGATAAAAAAGTATTTTGATTTTGTCAAAAGGTTTAGAACAAAAGCAAGTAATAAAGAAAGTAAAGAATTCTATATTATCGCTAGAGGGTTTAAGTATTGATTTTTTGACAAAAAATTAAAAATATATTATATATAAAATAGTTCATTTTTTTTCATACCTGTACACCCTTATTCTATAAGGGAAAGGAGAAATAAAGTAGCGAATCTTTGGCCTTACAAGCCTATAATTAACCATTATTTATTATGGTTGAAGAATTATATGATTCGCATATTAAACTCCTGTAGGGGTGTAAAAACTGCTGCTCCCGTGCTAAAGGGGCGTACATTATTTTTGTGCGCCCCTGCTTTTTTATTGTTTATAATTTTTTAAATGATATAATAAACTAAAACTTATGCAAATAATGCCTTTTCAAAAAATAATTGATCTAATAGCTCAAGCGGGTAGAAAAAGAGAAACAATAGAAATTTATTATCCTAAAACAGATAATAACCCTGAAGGATGGAGAGAAGTAGAACCATATTATCTTTCTACTGATATTGGAGAAGAAGGTGAGCATTTAATATATGGGCAAGACAGAATAAGTCCAGGCCATATTTTTAACGCTTATACAATATCAAATAAAGATAAACATTATGGCTCTTTTATTATTACTAAGATTAAAGTAGTTAGATTAACTGGGAGAAAGTTTAGGCCAAGAAATGGCTGGCAAGTGGAATTTTAATAATGAAAATTAAAGAAATTCAAAGCAGATCAGCAATTAATAAGTGTGGTTTTCCAGGGGGTGGTTTAGCTATTAATCCATATATTGGTTGTTCTCACGGCTGTTGTTATTGTTATGCTAGGTTTATGAAAAGGTTTACTAATCATAAAGAAGACTGGGGAACCTTTGTTGATGTTAAGACAAACATTGTAGAAATTCTTAAAAAACAACTTTCTTTAGTCAGATATAAAGAACCTATTTTTATAGGGACGGTTACAGATCCATATCAATCTTTAGAAGAAAAATATAAGCTTACAAAAAATATATTAGAAGTTCT
>JAQUNM010000047.1 GCA_028717605.1 Minisyncoccota bacterium | reverse complement strand
CTAATCCTGGACAAATTCAGCGTTTATTTAAAAAAAGCTTTTTTAATAATAAATTTGGTACTGTGACTGTTTTAACTAGTTCTTCAGACAAAACTTTGCAAGAGATAGAGATTACTCCTTATAGAATTGAAAAAGACTATAAAGATAAAAGGCATCCAGAAGTAGTTAAATGGGCAGAAACAATACAAGAAGATCTTTCTAGAAGAGATTTTACTGTTAATGCTATTGCTTTATCTTCTGATTTAATTTTCGAAGACCCTTATAATGGTAAAGAAGACATCAAAGAAAAAATTATTAAGGCTGTTAGAGACCCAGAAGAAAGATTTTCAGAAGATGCTTTAAGAATGATGAGGGCTATAAGATTTGCTACTACTTTAGAATTTAAAATCGAGCCTAAAACTCAAAGAGCAATTAAGGAAAACTCTCAATCGCTCTCTTTGATTTCTTCAGAAAGAATCAAAGACGAGCTAATAAAAATTATTATGTCAGACAAAGCTTTTGAAGGAATAGAGCTTTTAAGACAACTTGGGCTTTTGAAATATATAATACCAGAATTATTAGAAGGATATAAGGTTGGCCAAAATAAACACCACATTTATGACTGTTATACTCATTCTTTGCTTTCTTTTAAGTATGCTGTTGAAAAAAAATTTAATCAATACGTTAGATTAGCTGCTTTATTGCATGATATTGGTAAGCCAAGGGTAAAACAAGGTCATGGGCCCAATTCTACTTTTTACAATCACGAAATAGTAGGGGCGAAGATGACTCAAAAAATTTTGGAAAGACTAAAGTTTTCTAAAAAAGATATAGAAAAAATTACTAAATTAGTTAGGTATCACCTTTTTTATTATAACGTTGGGGAGGTATCAGAAGCCTCGGTGAGAAAATTGGTTTCCAGGGCTGGACAAGAAAATATGGAAGAGCTTTTACAAGTAAGAATGGCCGACAGAATAGGTTCAGGCGTTCCTAAAGCAGAACCATATAAGTTGAGACATTTAAAATATGTTATTGAAAAAACCTCTCAAGATCCTATTTCAGTTAAAAAGTTAAAAGTTTCTGGTCAAGACGTTATGGATATTCTAAAAGTAAAACCAGGCCCTAAAATTGGTCAGATTTTAGAAATATTATTAAATAAGGTTTTATTAAACCCTGATAAAAATAAAAAAAGCTTATTAAAAAAAGAGATTAAACAAATAGATAAATTATCAGACAAAGAAATATTAAGTTTAGCAGAAAGAGCTAAAAAAGAAAGACAGATTGTTGAAACTAAAAGAGACGAGATGACTAAAAGAAAATACTGGGTTATTTAGAATTACTTGACAGTTAGTTTATAAGAGATAAAATTAAATAATATGAAAAAGATAACTATAATTTTAGTCAGTTTATTTCTAATTGTTTTGATTTTAGCAGCTATTACAATAAACAATTCTAATATTCAAGAGGTTAGAGCAGAAAATGGAGATATTCCTGTCCGAGGTTATGCTTGGTCAGATAATATTGGTTGGATACAGTTTGACCCTGCTTTTGGAGGAGTTTTTGTTAACAAAGAAACTAAAGAGTTTAATGGTTATGCTTGGTCAGATAATATTGGTTGGATTAGCTTTGAAAAGGATAAAATTGGGAACGATTGTCGGCCGCTTGTAGAGGATTGTAAAGCCTGGGTTGATAATGAGCTCATTCTTGGTAAGAACTTAATTCGTGGGTGGGCTAGAGCTTGTAGTGTCTTTGAAAATCCAACAGAGTGTTCTGGAAACTTAAATTCAAATAGGGGTGGCTGGAATGGTTGGCTTAGTTTTAGTTGTTATGATTTTTCTTGCGGAGTATCAAACTATGGAGTAGAAATGGACGAAAATGGTTATTTACATGGTTGGGCTTGGGGAGGAGGTAATCCAGCAAATGTAGGAACTGTTGGTTGGGTTAGTTTCAATTGTGAGAATGAAGACGAATGCGGTGTTAGTGATTATAGTGTTCAAATACAAGGATTATTTAGTAATGTTGAAATAAGTAATTTAAGAATTATAGGTGGTTCTGAAATTTATTGTAACTTTGCTGATGAAAATAACGCTGCTGTAAAGTTTGAATGGGACTATCAAGGGGATAATCCTCAGGCAAAAGTCTCTTTACGAATTAATGGTTATTCAAAAGATTTTGAATCAGGTTCAACCAGTACTATTATTGGTCCTCCAAATGAACTTTGGCTTGATTATAACACTTCTTATAATATTTCTCTTTCTGTTGAGGATACAGAAGGAAATCAATCTAATGTTTTAGAGGATAATTTTATAACCGATCTTCATCATTACCCAATAGTTAAGTTTAGCTGGTCTCCGGATAAGAATATTTTTCCAGGAACCTTAGTTGATTTTTATAGCGAAACAACCTTTTATACAACTGGAAATTCATTTTGGAAATTTGATCCAGACGGTAACCCTTCTTCTTCAAACAGTGAAGAAGAAACAGTACAGTTTTTGACAACAGGAAATAAATTAGTGACCTTAACAGCCACTGACTCGGTTGGATCTTGTTTATTGTCTAAAACATTTTCTGTTGGGAGAAAACCTCCTGGTTGGATAGAGATTACTCCTTGACAAGAATAATTAAAAAGATATAATGTTTTTGCTTAAAGACATGAGAAATAAAATTAATTATGAGAAAAAATTTATCCTAAGTTGTTTTTGCAACTCTGTTTTTAAGTCTCAGGGAGGAAAAGAATAAAATAACAAATAAAAGTTATTGATCGCCTCCCTTAAAAAGGAGGCTTTTTAAATAAATATGGAAAAAATATATTTTACCAAACAAGGATTAAAAGAAATAGAAAGAGAAAGACAAATTCTTTTGCAGTTGAAAAAAGAGAAAAGGGATGGCAAACATCCTGAGATTTTACATTCTGAAGAAGTTAATCCAGAATATTTGTCTTACTTAGAAGATGCTGATTTATTAGAAGTAAAACTAACAGATTTGGAATATATTATTAAGCATGCAGAAATTATTAAGCCACCCTCTAAAAAAGATCAAAATGCTATTGTCTTAGGAGCTAGGGTTTTTCTAGAGTCTGAAAACGACAAAAATGAATTTGAATTAGTAAATACTTTTGAAGCTGACCCTATAAAAGGTAAGATTTCAATCGAGTCTCCTTTGGGCAAAAATTTATTAGGACATAGAAAAGGAGAAGAAATTATTTTAGCTAATAATCACAAAAAGTATAAGATTAAGAAAATAAGTTATCACCATTTAGCTTGATGGACTTTTGTTTTTATGGTATAAAGAATATGTCCGTTATTAAACGGACATTTTAATTAAAAAAACATGGATATTAAAAATTTTACGTTAGCCTTAGAACAAATAGCTGAAGAAAAAGGTATTTCAGTGGAAAAAGTAAAAGAAAGCATTGAAACAGCCCTAGCTGCTGCTTATAAAAAAGATTATGGCGAAAAAGGCCAAATTATAAAATGCAAACTTGATTTTAAAACAGGTGATTTTAAGTTTTCTCAAATAAAAACAGTGGTTTCTGAGAATATGATTTATTTAGAAGAAGAAGAAAAGGACGAAGAAAAAGTTAGATTTAACCCAGAAAGGCATATTATGTTAAAAGAAGCGCAAAAAGATAATCCCGAAATAGAACCTGGCCAAGAAGTAGAAACAGAACTAGTAACTAAAGAAGATTATAGGAGAATTGCTGCTCAAACAGCAAAACAGGTTATTTTACAAAAAATAAGAGAAGCCGAAAGAGAAACTATTTTTCAAGAATACAAGAGCAAAGAAGGAGAAATTGTTTCTGGTATTGTTCAAAGGATTGAGCCCAGACACATATATGTCGATTTAGGGAAAACTCTTGGTATTTTACCAAAAGAAGAACAGGTTTATGGTGAGTTTTATAAACCAGGCCAGCGCATGAAATTTTTTATTTTAAAAGTAGAAGAAAACCCTAAAGGATCAGTTATCATTTTATCTAGAGCTCATCCAAAACTAGTCTCTAAGTTGTTTGAACTAGAAGTTCCTGAAATTAGTCAAAAGACAATTGAGATTAAAGCCATTGCTAGAGATCCTGGATCCAGATCTAAAATTGCTGTTTTTTCAACAGCAGAAGGGATTGATCCTATTGGTAGTGCAGTTGGTCAAAAAGGCACTAGGGTTTCAGCTGTAATTAATGAATTGGGTGGAGAAAAAATAGATATTATTGAATATTCAGAAGATCCGGAAAAATTCATTGCTAATTCCCTTTCTCCAGCCAAGATTTTAGAGGTTAAAACATTGCCAAAGAACAAAGCAGTTTGTTTTATTCCAGAAGATCAACTTTCTTTAGCCATTGGTAGAGATGGTCAAAATGTTAGGTTAGCTGCTCAATTAACTGCCTGGAATATTGATGTTCAGCAACTTGAAGAAGAGACTAAATAAGAGATTAAAGAAGAGACTGAAGAAAAATCATTAGAAGAAAAAAAT
>JAQUNM010000046.1 GCA_028717605.1 Minisyncoccota bacterium | reverse complement strand
TTTATTTTTTGTAAGCTTTCAGAGGAAACACCATAATTTTTTAATGTTTCTATTAAACCTGTTTCAGGTTCTTTTCTGGCTTTAGCTTTTGTTCCGTCTTGAAAAACCAAAAAAATATTATTACCACCTATGGTTATTTCTTTAATATTCTATATATCATGGACAATTTGGGAAATAGAAATTATTTGTTTTTTTTCAAAAGGATCTTAAAAAAAACTAAAAATTCCAGAGATAATGAGAAAAACCAAAAGAATTAGTAAGATATGTTTTGCTAAAACCTTCATATTTTTAAAATAGCATTTTTAAAGAAAGTTTTCAATTTAAATCTTTAAGAGAAAGAAATATCTTATTGTTGGAGATTTCAATAATTTTAGCTTTCACTATATCTCCTATCTTAACTATTTCTGAAGGATTTTTTATCATCTTGGGGCTAAGTTCTGAAATATGAATTAACCCCTCTAAAGATTCTTGACCAAATTTGATAAAAGCCCCAAAATCAACTACTCCAGTTATTTCTCCTTCTACTATATCTCCTTTGTTATAATTTTTTAAAAATTCTTTTATTTTTTCTGATTCTTTGGCTTTTTCAGAAAGAATTAATTTTCCTTCCTTGGGGTCAGTATCAAAAACTTTTACTTCTAATTCTTGGCCAATGAAATCTTGAAGAGCTTGTAAGATTTTTTGGTTATCGCCATCTTTTACTTTTGGATAATTAATTGGAGATAATTGAGAAACTGGTAAAAAAGCAGGTATTCCTGAAACTTCAGCTAAAAGGCCACCCTTGTTTGCTCCGGTTATCTTTATTTTTATAATTTCGTTGTTTGATTTTTTCTCCTTGATTGTTTTCCAAGCCATTTCTTCTCCTGCTTGATTTAAAGAAAGTTCTAAATAGCCATCCTCGTTAAATAGTTTTATTACTTTTGTAAAAACCGAATCTCCTTTTTTTAACTTCCTTAATCTATTTTTTGCTTCGTAAAATTCTTTCCCAAAAATAACTCCCACTCCCCATTCTTTTAAATCAAGGTAAACAACAGCGTTTTTTTGATTTATGATTTGACCTTCTAAAATATCTCCTATTCTGGGAATTTTTATAGAATCAGTTTCTTGGATTATTTTTTTAGCTATCATATAATTTAAAACATATCATAAAAAAACCTAAAACGCAAGTTGATTTTTCTAATAAATTATGATATCATATTATTATGAATATTACTTGGCACGGACAAACTTGTTTTTCTCTTAATTTTCAAAAAGGAAAAGAAACAATAAATGTTTTGTTTAATCCCGTTGATAAAGAAACTGGTTTGAAGCCGGTTAAAAAAGAACCAGATATTTTAATATTAACCAATGGTTTTGAGAAAAAACAATCTGGTTTTTTGATCGATGGCCCAGGAGAATACGAAATAAAGGGGATTGTTATTAATGGTCTTTATTCTTTTGATAATGGCTCAGTAGATCCTAATAATACGGTTTATTTATTAGAGGGAGAAGATTTAAAAATTTGCCATCTTGGTTTTTTAAAGCAAAAAGAACTTAAAAAGGAACAGTTAGATGAATTAGGAGAAATAGATATTTTACTTTTGCCGATAGGAAAGGGGGCCAAAGAAGCAGTTAACATCATGTCTCAAATAGAACCTAAAATTGTTATTCCTATGTATTATCATGTTCCTGGATTAAAAGAAAAACTAGAAAAATTAGATTCTTTTTTAAAAATTTTAGGAATTAAATCAACTGAATCTTTGGCTAAGCTTTCAGTAAAGAAAAAAGATCTTTTGAACCAAGATCCTAAAATTATTATTTTACAAAATTGATATGAAAAAGATTCCAGAAATGTCTTTTCAAGAAAAAAAAAGAATTCAGATTATAGTGGTAGTTATTGTTGGAATTATTGTCTTTGCTTTTGGTTTTATAAGAATTCAGAAAAAAGTTAGTTCAATTATGAAGACGAGCGACTTCCAAAATTTTAAAGTTGACTTAGAAATACCTGAATTAAATATTCCTGATTATCCCTCAGGAATAACAACAAAAGAAACTGAAGAGACTATTGACGATATTACTCAAGAAGAATTAGAAGAATTATTAAATGAAGAAATTAATAAATAGCATGGCTAAAGACAAGATTCATTCAAGGGAAATAACAGAAGAAATGAAATCTTCTTACATAGATTATGCTATGTCTGTTATTGTAGCTCGAGCTCTTCCTGATATTAGAGATGGTTTAAAGCCAGTTCATCGAAGGATTCTTTATTCAATGTTAGAAGAAGGCCTGAGGCATAATGCAAAATTTAGAAAATCAGCTGCTGTTACTGGTTCAACCTTGGCTAAATATCACCCACACGGAGACGTGGCTGTTTATAACGCCATGGTAAGATTGGCTCAAGACTTTTCTTCTAGATATACCTTAATTAAAGGTCAGGGAAACTTTGGGTCTATTGACGATGATCCTCCTGCTGCTCAAAGGTATACAGAAGCTAAGCTTTCTTTATTAGGAGAAGAAATGTTAAGAGATATTGAAAAAAATACGGTTGATTTTGTAGATAACTATGATGGAACTAGAAAAGAACCAGTTGTTCTACCCTCTCCTTTACCTCAGTTGATTTTAAATGGTTCTTTGGGAATAGCTGTTGGCATGGCTACTTCTATCCCACCACACAACTTGTCTGAAGTTTGTGATGCTTTAATTTATTTATTAGAGAATAAGTCAGCTGATACAGAAGATATTTTTCAATTTATTCAAGGTCCAGATTTTCCTACTGGTGGAATAATTTTTGGCCAAAAAGAAATGATTTCTACTTATTCTCAAGGAAAAGGACCTATTATAACTAGAGGGAAGGTTGATATTGTAGATGATAAAAAAGGAAGAACCCAAATTATTATTACAGAGATACCTTATTTAGTTAGTAAATCAACTTTAGTAGAACAGTTTGCTAAATTAGTTAGGGATAAAAAAGTGCAAGGGATTAAAGATATTAGAGATGAGTCAGATAAGGAAGGAATGAGAATTGTTTTCGATTTACAAAAAGATTTTCCAGCCCAAAGAATAATTAATAAATTATATAAATTTACTGATTTACAAAAGACTTTCCATATTAATCTTTTAGCTTTAGTTAACGGGATAGAACCTAAAGTATTATCTTTGGTAGATATCTTAAATTATTTTATTGAACATAGAAAAGAGGTTATTACTAGAAGGGCTCAATTTGATTTAGAGAAAGCCAAAGCCAGGGCTCATATCTTAGAAGGTTTGAAAAAGTGTTTAGATAAAATTGATGAAGTAATAAAAATAATTAAGTCTTCTGAAAACAGAGAAGATGCTCAAAGCAAATTAATAAAAAGATTTAAGTTAACAGAAATTCAAGCTAATGCTATTCTAGAAACAAAACTATCTGCTTTAGCTAAGTTAGAAAGGAAAAAGATAGAGCAAGAATTAAAGGATCTTTTAAATCAAATTGAAGAATTAAAAGGTGTTTTAAAGAGCCCTCAAAAGGTAAAGAAAATACTAAAGAAAGAATTGGAAGAGTTAAAGCAAAAGTACGGAGATAAAAGAAAAACCCAGATCATGAAACAAGCTGTTCAAGAAATAGCTGAAGAAGATTTAATTCCTCATGAAGAAACCATGATTACTTTGACCACTGGTGGTTATATTAAGAGGATTAATCCTTCTGTGTATAAGATCCAAAAAAGAGGAGGGAAAGGAATTTTAGGAATGAAAACAATGCAAGAAGATATTGTCGAGCATTTTTTATTAGCTGAAACTCATGATCATTTATTGTTTTTTACTGACTCTGGAAAAGTATTTAGAACAATGGTTTATGAAATTCCAGAGGCTTCTCGGGTTTCTAGGGGTAGAGGCTTGATGAATTTTATAGAAATTACATCAGAAGAGAAAATCCTTTCTTTAATGACAGCTGGGAAAAAAGATCAAGACTCAGGTATTAAAAACCTAGTCATTGCCACTAAAGATGGTATAATTAAAAAGACAGACATAGAAGACTTTAAAAACATTAGAAAATCAGGCTTAATCGCTATTAATCTAAGGAAAAATGATTTAGTCAGAAAAGCTTGTAAAACAACTGGAGAAAACGATATCATGTTAATAACTAGGAAGGGTCAGGCTATTAGGTTCAAAGAAAAAGAGATAAGAGCCATGCAAAGAACAGCTTCAGGAGTTAAGGGAATAAGGCTTAAAAAAGCAGATAATGTTATTAGTATGGAAGTGATTAATCCAGAAGAAAAAGATCAATATCTTTTAGTAGTTACTGAAAAAGGTTATGGCAAAAGAACCCTTTTAAAAGAGTATAAGAAACAAGCCAGAGCAGGAACAGGAATCAAAACAGCTAACATTACTAGTAAAACCGGCGATCTTGTTTGTTCAACTGTTTTAACCGGAGAAGAAGAAGACCTAATAGTTATTTCTCAAAAAGGTCATATTATTAGAACAAAAATAGATACTATTGCTAAATTAAGTCGAGCCACTCAGGGAGTAAGAATAATGAAAATGGCTGAAAACGATAAGATAGCTTCAATAATTTGCGTTTAATATGTTTTTAAATCCAGAAGAAATACTAAAAAATATTAAGTTAAGAGAAAATATGATAGCAGCTGA
>JAQUNM010000045.1 GCA_028717605.1 Minisyncoccota bacterium | reverse complement strand
CGAAAAAGGGCATTAAAGTAAACCTAGGCATAATAATGTCAGGAATTCTAATAGCTGGAAAGCTGATTTTGGGAGCACTTTTAATTATTAAGTCACTAAAGTTTTGCTGAGAAAATCCTTGCTGAACATTATTAGTATTAAAAGAAGAGGAAATTTCTATTTTTGGTTTTTCTCTGTATTCTCCCTTAGTTAATAAATGAAAGAAATTACAAGGATCAGGTGGCGGGTCTATTACAGCACATAGGTCCTCGTCTACTAATCTATTTTCTCGGCAAACAACACTTAAGGCTTTTTGAGGATCACCATATTTTACAAAAAGAGCATTATTAAGAGTTAAAAGATTAGTGTTTTTACCGCCTAACAATAATCCACAACTTTCTTGAGTTCCAGAAGTGTATGGTTCATTGCATTGAATAGGTAAAGGAGTTTGTCCTGTTAATCTTTTTTCAGTACATTCTATTAAAATAGCTTGTTGAGGGTTGCTGTATTTAGAACTGCAAACAGAAATTTCTGCTTTTTGAACTGGAGAAAAATTAAGGTTTGTTACAATAGTATTTAAGTTTTCTAAGGCTTTTTCTTGATAATCGTTTAATGTTGTTTCTTTGGTTTCATCTTTTATTTCTTCGCAATAACCTATTTCTTCCTGATTAATTTTTTCTTCAGTTGGGATAACTGCTCCCCACATTGCTTCTTTAATCCTTTTTATACTTTCTTCGGTTGCTTGGCAAAATGGCTCAACACCTATTTTTTCTGACATATAGTCTTCTAAAAAGTGTTTATCAAGAGAAAAAGGCCCTTCCCATTCTGGGAATAACCAGCTGCCCCAAAACCAGAAACCGAGAAAATCCCATAATCTTGTTCTCTTCTGCTGTCTTATATAAAAATTGTTACATGATTGAGTAAAGCCTAAATTATCGTTTGTTTTTGGAAAAAAATTAGTAGAAATGTTTTGACCAGTTAAGTCGCAATATATATCTTGACAAGGAGTGTTAGTTATCCCTGTTTTTGGGCTAGTGTAACAAGAAACAGTGGGATAATATAATTCTTCATTACTAAGCTCACATATTTCTCTATGTCTTATGTTCAGTTCATAATCAGCTTCTGAAAAACAACTCCAATCGTTTAAATAATTATCTAATTTTTTAAAATAGTCTGGCCAGAATTTTTTTGTTTTTGGAATAGTGCATTCTATTTCTAGTTGACAACGACTGTCATCCCCCAATAAATTTTTGCACTCTCTCTCTAAAGACATATAGCTTCTTAATTCCGGTCTATCTATTCCGTTATTTTCTGAAAGGCAAACACTTGGTATTCCTATTTCTTTTACTGTATTTTTTGGTTCAAAATCAGGAAAAACTATATTTATTATTCTTCTTAATCTAGGGGATTCCTGAGGGTAAGAGAGTTGAAGAATAGGTGGCTTTGGGTTACCTTCTATAATAGCCCTATAATACAAAGGAGCGTTTTGTCCTAAAAAACCTGAGACAAATCGGTTGCCTATAATGCCTACTGTGTATTGAGAATGTCCAAATCTATAATATGGCCAATATTCAGACCAAGCATTTTCCCATAATCTCTGACAATCTTTAAAAGTATATTCAGCTACTTCCATTTCTCCGCCACCTAGATCTTTTTTATCAACATTACTACAATAACCTACATTAGAGCCTGTTGGCCATTCGCTTATAGGATCAGTTAGACTTCTTTCAAGGGAGTAAAGAGAATAACAGTTATTAAGCTCTTCTTTGCATTGATCTACTTGTTCTTGAGTAGCTAAAGGGGGGACTAATTGACTCCTGGTTAATAAATTATTGCACTCTATTTCTTTTGGTCCACATTCTGTTTGGCAATTAACGATTTCATAACAATCTTCACTATCTTCGCTTAAGCACTGCATTAATTCTATCCCTTCTTTGCAAGCGTTAATTAAAGAATTGTCTCCTGAAAAAGCCCAAGAACAAGAATTTTTTAGAATTTCGTAATCTTCATTAAAAGTTGCTTGGTTACACAAATCTTTTTGGATATCATTTTGTATGTATAAACAAGGGGGAATATTTTGACATTTTATTTGTCTTTCTTCTGAAAATAAATCACAAGGACTCTTAATCCTTTCTCCAGTTCTGTTTTCACAAGTTAAATTATCGGGTTCGTCCAGAATAGGGTTTTCGTCGCCAGGAGTTTGAAAAGTATATAAGAAATCTT
Source organism: Minisyncoccota bacterium (assembly GCA_028717605.1). Classification (GTDB taxonomy): domain Bacteria; phylum Patescibacteriota; class Minisyncoccia; order Minisyncoccales; family GWA2-38-27; genus PWMZ01. The sequence continues at coordinate 2,652 of JAQUNM010000045.1, read as the reverse complement.
CGTGCAGTTCATTAAAACACTTATTAAAAAGCCAATTAAAATTGTCCCAATACCATCTCTGGTCTACTTCAACAGCAAAAACTTCTTGATTTATTTCACCCTCTCTAGTTATGATATTAGAAAGATTATCAACAGATAGATTAATATTAGGAGTTTCAAGGGTTGTTAATTTTGAATTTATATTTAATTCTAAATCTTGAATAGTTGGTAATTCTCTATTAGCTTCAATATCAGATAATTTAATTTCTGGAAAATTAATTACTAAATCAGAAACATTAAGATAAAAATCAGGTAAGGTTAAATCTGGGGCTTGCATTGATTTTGGTAAATTAAGATTAAAACCGCTGACAGAAATATCCCCAAATTCTAAATCCTTTAATCCCATTTTTATTAACCAGTCTAGTTCAATTGGTTTTTGTTCTCCAGATCCTAATCCAATACAAGCAACAATTTGATAGCTAAGGTTAGTCTGCTTCTCACAAGAGGCAGTACAATTATTTTTTACTGGATCAAAGACACTTTCTTCTAAGGCTTTGTTGTTTTTCTCCATTAACTGATCAATGATTCCATTGTCTTGAGAAAATTCTTTTATTGTGTCAGTGATGTTTGTTTGTATATTTTCTGGTAAGGTTTTTAATTCTTTGTCTAAAAAAGCTAATTCTTGATTTAAAAGAGATTTGAAATAAGAAAGGCGAGTATAAGTAGATTGTAATATTATTCTTTTTCCTATTATTTCTTCTCTGGTATAAATTGTACAAGGGTCTCCAAAAACACCAACTGCTTTTACATTAGTTGATGTTCCTGTTCTAGGTGGGTCAGGCACACAAATAGATTGCATATTAGAACAACTACAGCCTGTTGGTCTTTCTGGGTCCTCTGAATAACTTGGGTCTACGGTTTTTTCAATATCTTGGATAGCTGTTTCTATTTCTTCAGCTATAACACCAACTTCTTCTATGATGTGTTTTAGCCTTTCTGGATATTTAGGAAATAATCTATCAATATATTCTTGATCAATTTTAAAATAAGCAGCTAAGGTAGCATTATTATTTATTCCAAGAGTATAACTTTCTCCAGCATAGATTGGTTCAGCATCTCCTTGGTCTCCAATCTCTAGAATTGACCAAAAGTCAAAAACAAACCCAGGATATATTTCTGCCACCTCAACTGTTATTTCTTTTGCTTGTCCTGGAGAAAAATAAAAGTTGTTTAAACCAATGGCATTTTCTATATTTTCTGGAGAAGTAATCTTTATTTTACCAGCACCCAAAGGAACAACTACTACATTTAATTCATATTTTTCTAAAGATTCTTGGGCCAGAATATTTTGTTTTTTTACAAAACCTTCTTTGCTAAGAAGCAGTGCAATAATAAATAAGGCAGTTAAAAGAAACTTGATATAAAAATTGTTTTTTTTCATTTTTTTAACGACAGCCATAAATTCTTCCTATTTGAATATGCATGTGGTTTTTATGACCATCTGTTCCATATTCAACATAGGCATTTGGTTCACAAGCCTTAGCTGCTCTTTCTATTATTATAGCATGATTTTTTTCATTAGCCCTAGCTAAACCAATGTCAACAGCATAAGACTGTTTATCGTAACGACATTTTGGGCCTCCATAATGATCTGAAACTCTTGTTCCTGTTTCGCTTGTTGGAGAATAAACAAATTTATGACTACAATTTCTCCCAGACCCAGTTATCCAGTCACATAGTCCAGAATATAATTTGCTATCGGTAATAGAAGAAATTCTTCCTATTTTACCATATTTATTTAAGCCAACTAAAACATTATTATTGGCTTCTTGGTTAGCTTGATAGGCATCAAGATAATCTCTCATGCAAGTTAAAAGTTGTTTTAATGGAACAGAGGCATCTTGATATTGAGGTGGATTAAGAATATCTTGGTTACATTCCCACCCCAAAGGACAATTTCCTTCTGATATTGCTTCATAATTGGAGACATCATAATTATCCTTTCTAGGAATTACATCAGCTTTTGTGGCTATTTCTCTTTCTATCCTGGTTATTACTTCTTGTTCTGTTGGGATTGGCATTGGTTCTTCGGTGTAACCACAGCAAAAGAAATTATTAGGGTTACAATTAAGAATATAATCACCATCTGGCCCAATAGCATAACGAGCTTGTTCACAACTAAAAACTTCCCACAAAGGGTATTCAGGGCTAGCAGCGCATATACTAATACCACCCCTGACTATTTCTAAGTTATAAGGGTATCTTATTAGCTTTTTTTCTCCTTCTACTTCAATAAACTCTTTTTCTTGGCCCAAAAGATAAGGAGAAATATTTAATAATTCTTTTATTTCTTTTAAAATAATAAAAATTTGATCTTCTAGTTCTTTTATTCGGTTTACTGTTGATTCTATTTCGTCTCTAGGACAAACCTCACCATAACATCCTCCTCCTGTTTGGAGATTTTCTGATCGACAAACAATAACACAAGGATTTTCTGGATCACATTTTCGATAGCAAGGGTTTCTAATACCGCCACAATCAATTTTGACTTTTTGTTCGTTACATTGATTAGCTAATAAGTTTAATTCCCCAATTTTTTCAGCCATTTCTTCTATTAAAGGAATCAAGCTTTCATTTTTAATAATTATTAAACTAGCTGTTTTTATTGTTTCA
>JAQUNM010000044.1 GCA_028717605.1 Minisyncoccota bacterium | reverse complement strand
CTTTTTTTATATATTTTTGTATAATTAAATTATGCAAATCTTAGAATTAAAAAAAGAATTTGATAATGATTGGCAGACTATCTCTGATTCACAGGACCTAGAAAAACTAAGAATTAAGTATTTAGGGAAAAAGGGAAAAATTGCTCAAGCTTTTACAGAACTAAAAAAGCTTTCTTTAAGTGAAAAAAAACAAATAGGCCCTGAATTAAATGAACTTAAAAAAGAAATAGAAAAAAATATTGATAAATTTTCTAAAAACATTTCTCAAAAAGAAGAACTTTCTAATTTATATCAATCTCTTCCTGGTAAAAAACCAGAAATGGGTCATTTGCACGTAACTACTCAAGCTATTAGAGAAATAATAGAAGTTTTCAAACCTCTAGGTTTTAATAGAGTAAGATATCCTGAAGTAGATTGGGATTTTTTTGCTTTTGAAAGCTTAAATATGCCGAGAGAACACGCTGCTCGTGATGAATGGGAAACTTTTTTTATTCAAGGGTTAGAAGATAAAAAAATGGGCAAGGCAGTAATTACCCCTCATACCTCTAGTGGACAAGTAAGAGAAATGTTAAAAGGAAAACTGCCTATTAGAATGCTTAACATAGGCCGTTGTGGCAGAAGACAAATAGACATTAATCATATTCCTAGTTTCTATCAATTTGAAGGATTAGTTATTGATAAAGGGATTAATATTACCCATTTAAAGGGTTTATTAGATTATTTTGCTAAAAATTTTTATGGACCAGAAAGAAAGACCAGAATAAGGCCCTTCCATTTTAGGTTTACTGAACCCAGTTTTGAAGTAGATATTAATTGCGATTTATGCTTGGGCAAGGGCTGTCGATTTTGTAAATCAGGTTGGGTAGAATTAGGTGGGGCTGGTATGGTTCATCCTAATGTTTTAAAATTTGGTAAAATAGATCCTGAAAAATATACTGGGTTTGCTTTTGGTTGGGGGATAGAAAGAACATATATGATGAAGTCGGGGACTAAAATCAATGATATTCGGCATTTGTTTTCTAATGATTTTAGATTTTTAGAGCAATTTTAATATGAATATATTTATACCTTATTCATGGCTTAAAGATTATCTTGATTTAAAAATATCTCCAGAAAAAGTGGCTGAATTATTGTCTTTACACTCTTTTTCTGTAGAAAAAATTATTAAAGATAAAAATGATTCTATTTTTGAAATAGAAATTACTCCCAACAGAGGAGATGCTTTATCAGTTTTAGGTATAGCTAGAGAATTAAGGGCTCTTTTGGGGTTAAAATTAAAAGAGAAAAAAACAAAAGTTTTTAAAGGATTAGATAAAGATAAACTAGAAATAGAAATAAAAGATAAAAAGCTAGTTCCTAGATTTTCAGCTATTGTTTTAGATAATGTGCAGATTAAACCGTCGCCTATTTTAGTTCAAGAAAGATTAAAAAAGGTTGGTATTAGGCCGTTAAACAATATTATTGATATTACTAATTATTTAATGATAGATAGGGGCCAACCAATGCATGCTTTTGATTTTGATAAAATTAAAGGAGGTAAAATGATTATTCAAGAATCAAAAAAAGGAGAACAGATTATAACCTTAGATGGGGTTAAAAGAACCTTACCTGAAGGAGTAATTATTATTAAAGACAAAGAAGGAAGATTGATTGATCTATGCGGTATTATGGGAGCTAAAAATTCAGAGGTTGACGAAAACACTAAAAAAGTTCTTTTGTTTGTTCAAATATATGATTCTGTGAGAATAAGAAAAGCTTCTATGGCTTTAGGACACAGGACAGAAGCAGCTTTAAGATTTGAAAAAGGGGTTGATTTTGAGGGGGTTTTACCTGGATTATGGCAAGCAGTTGATTTTGCCCAAAAAGAGGCAAAAGCTGTAATATCTTCAGAATTAATTGATATTAAAAATATTAATTTTTCTCCTAAGCAAATTTTATTAGATGAAGAAAAGATAAACTTAATAGCTGGTATTAAAATCAAAAATATTAATAATATTTTAAGAAAATTAGGTTTTCAAATAAAAGGGAAAAAAGTTATTGTTCCTTCTTGGCGCAATCAAGACGTTTCTTTAATACAAGACTTAGCTGAAGAAGTAATTAGAATGTATGGATACTCTAATGTTCCTGCAAAGCTTTTTTTAGGGAATATCCCAGAACAAGTTTATAATAACTTTTATTATGAAGACTTAGCTAAAGATTTTTTAAAAAACCAAGGTTTTTTTGAATGTTATAATTATACTCTTTCTGAAAAAGAAACTGAACTAAAAGTAACCAATCCCTTAACTAAAGATTTTACTTATTTGAGGAATTCCTTGCTTTTTCAATTATTAGAAGTTATTGATAAAAATAAAGATAAAAAAGAAATTATTAAAGTTTTTGAAATGGGTAATGTTTTTTTCCCCAGAAAGAATAATTTACCTTACCAACCTTTATATTTAGCTCTAGCTGTTAAAGGGATAAAGTATCTTGAATTTAAAGGAATTATTGAAGCTTTATTCGAAGAATTAGGAATTAAAAATCAAGACATAATAGTCAAGAATAAAAAAGATTATCTAACGATAGAATTTAATTTTGAAGAATTAGTTAAAAAAGCCTCTAAAATTAAAAAATATACTCCTATTTCTCAATTCAGTTCTATTAAAGAAGATCTTACTTTAAAAGTTCCAGAGAGCATAAGTTATGATCAAATTAAAGACGTTATTTTTCAAACAGATTCAAGAATTAAAAAAATAGAATTTAAATATATATTTAAAAACTTTTTAACTCTTTCTTTAGAATATTTAGATATTCAAAAACAGATTTCTTCTCAAGATTCTCAAAAAATTAGAGAGATAATATTTAAAAATCTAGAGAAAATAAAAGTTTATTTAAAAGAATGAAGTTTAAGGGAATAATTATTAGAAAATTATCTCAAAAAGACTTAAAACAAGTTAAAAAATTTCAAATTTTTATTAATTCTTTAATTCAAGAAAAAGCTCAAATATCATTGAATAAAAAATTAACCTTAAGACAAGAAACTGATTGGTTGAAAAATAGTTTAAAGCAAATTAAACAAAAAAAACTTGTATTTTTAATAGCTGAGCATAATAATGAAATTATTGGCACAACTGGTATTAATTTGAATACTGGGAGAAAAGAACATGTAGGAGGGTTTGGTATTATGATTTCTAAAGATTGTCGAGGGATTGGTTTGGGTAATTTTTTAATGACAGAAATTATTAAATTAGCTAAAAAGAAATTAAAATCAAAAATTATAAGATTAAGTGTTTTTTCTATTAATAAACCAGCGATAAGTTTATATAAAAAACAAGGGTTTAAAAAAGTAGCGACTATTCCTAAGCAATTACAATATAAAGGAAAATTAATTAATGAAATTGTGATGATTTTGGGGTTGTGATTTCATCTTAATAAAAAAAAGAGTAGGATTTAATTACCTACTCTTTTTTATTGAGAGAAATCTGGCGAACCAAGGATTTTTTCGGCTTATTTTTTCTTCAAGACCACTAAAACTAATATAAGCCGGAATTGTGATTGAACCTTCATAAAAAACCCCTGGTCCTATTGCCTCAAAAGGTAGCCCTATTCTTTTAAGAACAAAGAGCAACCTTTTATCCGCAGCTACCAATAATCCTTCATTTTTCCTTTCTTTACTAATTCGGTAAAGACCCTTCATTAAGAAAAATAAAGGAATATTGAGGGTATTGCGGAATCTTTTTTTCACAGTTAGAAGCGTAACTTCTGATATCCTAGTATCGTTTTCCCAAACTTTCTTGATTCTAAAGTCATTTAGAACAGGTAAACCGATTTCTTCGTTGTTTTGGATAATTCTCATTGTTCCTATTGGAAAAAACCACAGAAAGTTTACCAGTAAATCAGTAGAGAACCTATCATATTTTTCATATTTTTTAATGATGGGTTCGTTCTTCTCTGCGTATTTCTTTTCAAGCCACGCTGCATGCCACAAGCTGGTAAAAACTTTTTTTCCTCTAGGTGTTTTTACTAGCTTGTTTGAGAAAAGCTTAAGATAAAAGAACAAACGAATTTTCTGGATTTTGTTCATTTTTTATTTCCCCCCTTGTGTTTTTTTTTAAAAGTACTACAATAAAATATACTGGTTGTCTATATTAATAATAGCATAAAAACAATAATATGTCAAGAAAGCAAATAAAAAAGATTTTTGGTTATCATTTTATCCTAGATTTATATGATTGTGATCCAGAAACAGTTGGGGATTTGAAAACCTGTTATTCTTATTTAGATAGGTTGCCCTTTATCTTAAGGGTTAATAAACAATCTCCTCCGTTTATTGTTTTTACAAAAACCGGATTTAATGGCTGGATTCCTATTGTCGAATCTGGTTTTTCTCTGTATACCAATATTTCCTCTTCTTTTATTTCTATAGATGTTTATAGTTGTAAAAAATTTGAAACAGAAGATATTAGAAAATTTACTTATGGAATTTTTAAACCAAAAAAAGTTAAAGAAAGATATCTTTTAAGGGGGAAAGAATACATTCATCCTTGAAGAAATAAAAAGATTAATTATTATGAAAAAGAAAACACTTAAATTATCTGAAATTTCTGGTTATTGCTTAACCCTAGACTTATATGATTGTGAGCCGAAAACAGTAGATAATCTTAAAAAGGGGTACTCGTATCTTGATCAATTACCTGGGTTACTTAAGATTAAAAAAATTTCCCCACCCTTTATTCTCTATACAGATGGAAAAAGGTATCCTGACAAAGCAGGATTATCAGGGTGGATTCCTTTTATCACCCCTGAAATTAATTTTTATTCTGGTGCCTCTATTCATACACTTTCTCCAACAAATTTTATTTCAATTGATATTTATAGCTTTAAGAAATTTGATCCAGAAAAAATAAAAAAATTTACGAAAAAA
>JAQUNM010000043.1 GCA_028717605.1 Minisyncoccota bacterium | reverse complement strand
TTCAACTTTTTCCTCTTTTGCCTTTGTTTTTGCTTTTATAAAAATTTTCATTTTATTATAATAGCAAATTTTTAATCCAGATAACAATTAAAAAACGGGATCTTTCGACATCCCGTTTTTTAAATTATTTTTTTTTAATTCTTCTGTTTCTTAAGTTCGCTCTTTTTTAAAATGAATCCAAGAGCAAAAGAAGAAGTAAAAAGTATTGCGCTTGTTACTATTAAATTAATTATAGGGTTTCTATTTTCTTTCCCTGTCTGTGGCAAATCTTCTAATATCGTCTCTGGAGTATCTTCTTGTTGAACTTCTGCCTCAACCTCTGGATTTTCAACAAGAATTCTAACCGTTGATTCGGCAAGTGCTCCCTGAGCGTAAGCTGTAGAAAATGGGTTAAAAACTAAATATGGAACTGCGCCTAAAAGTTCAAAGGTTCCTGTAATTACGGTCTGGTCTGGAATATTATCTGTCAGTGTTAATGTTATAGATCCAAGTTCAGGATCGTTTTCATCCTTAGTAGTATCTAAATGAGTTTCAAGACCAATAGCCATTATCATGGAATCGTTAACAACATTAATACCATTTAAGGTATAAAAAGCTCCTGTACCATCAACATCTTCGTTTCCACCTTCAAATGCGTTAAATGTATCAATATATTCAGTATTTGTTATTATCCCTTCAAATGCTACTCCAGCATCAAGCGCTCCTGCATTCCAGGAAGTTCCTCTAAAAATTAAAGTATCGCCAGGACTTACGGTTAATGTTTGATTTCCGGGATTCTCATCCGCCATATAATTATACCAAGTATTTCCTCCATCTTTACTAACATCTATCCTAATTCCAACTATTATTCCATCTCCATTATCATAAACAGCTTTTGCGTTATAAAAAGAAATAAATGAAAATATAAGAAATAATACAATCGTTGTTAAAAATAATTTTCTTTTTTTTCTCATATATTTTATTTAGAATGAGAACCTTTTAAAATTATCTCTCTTTTAAAAATAAATGTCAACAAATATCCTTTCTTTTAAATTAGAAAAAATAAGAAAGGAAAAAGACTAAAAAAGAGATAAAATTCATTGATATTACTAAAAATAAAATTTTTCTTTTATTTAAATAAGACAAAGAATATTTTAGAAGAAAGTTCTCAATTAAAATGACTACAATTTCTAAAATTATCAAAAGAATCCAAAAGACATAATTCTTGTTAAAAATGAAGAAATAATAATTTAAAACAAAAAGGATGTAATTCAAAAGAGGATGAGTTACAAGATTGACTAAGATTATATTTGCTATCTCTCTTTTTTTTCGAAAACCCAAAACCAACCCCGTAATAACTTCTAAAGATAAAGTCAAAAATAGGGCTAAAAAATAATTAAGAGTGAACATTTTTCTTCAAAAGGACTATTCCTACTAAGGCTAAAACGGTTATAACTCCAACGAAAATTCCTGTTTTTATAATATTGTTTGTTTGTTTTGAATCATCTTTTGATCCATTTATTTTGCAATATCTTGCTTCCCCCGCCGTTGCCGAGCCGCTATTTTCTAAAAAGCGATAATTAGAATCATTCTCATATTTTTTACATTCATTGAATTCAGAATTGATATTATTGTATCTACAAGTAACCATTGTTTCGCCAGGATTACAGCTTTCACTTGGATAATCAGGATTTGGAATATCGGCATAAGCGATTTGAAAACAAAAAAATATAACTATCACTAAAATAAAAATTCTGATTTTATTTATATTATTCATATGTATCAGCTAAAATTTCTGAAGTATTGTCAGGATTACGATATCCGCCGACCGTTGGATCATAATTTGAAAGAGGTAAAGTATATGAATTACCTGTTGAAGGAGAAATTAAATCTGATTCATGGCCCATAATGGCATCGCTAAACTCATGAGATGTTTTATCTTGAATACCATTTCTATATTCCCAAGATTCCATTAAAGGACTGGAATCATTTGCCAAATCACTTGCCGAAGGCAATCTTACCTTATCTACTCCACCAGCTTTTTGGGGATTAGTTATCATAATACTCTTTGCCACCCTTTCAAGAAGGGGTGCCCAACTTGACCATTTATTTTTGGTTGTTTGAAAGGCGGTAAGTAGAGCAATATACTGTCCATATCCGTTCATAACACCAGCACTTACCTTTATTTTTAGACGAGTGCCAGCGCTGTTTTTACAAGTAAAAGTCTTTGTTTTCATAAGCCATGTCAGCCCCGTTGTTGGATCCTTAATTGCTTCTTCCTCTGATTCGTTTGTATATTTAACACTATTAAGCCCAACCTGCTCTATCATAAATGCAATAAATGCATCGGGATTACTTTTGCCATACCAACCAACAGCAACAGCAGAAGACGCTCCAGTATTTTTATCATCCTTGTCTATAATATCAATTCCACTTTCATTGTCGGTTACCAACCAACCCTTTGGAACTTTTGCTGAAAAAACTTCTCCTTTGTATGCCACTAAAGTGATGTTAGAGTTTGCATATTCTTTGTTTCTAACTTCTTTTCTGGATTGCTCTGTTGGTGTCTTGACTGATTCTTCTTTTTCTCCATCTGTGCCTATCTTATAAAGATATATTAAGCCGGCTGAAATTAAGCCCAAAAAAATAAATAATGAAAATATAACTACAATGATGATTTTCTGAGTTTTTTTATCCATAATTTTATTTATCAACAAGATGTTTTATTTTTCCTCCTGCATAAAGCTGTTTTATCTGTTTTGCGGTTAAAGCTGATTTATATATTCTAACTTCATCAATAGTTCCATTAAAAGACGCTCCCCCAAGATAAAAACAACCTATACAAACACATGTATTATTTGTAAAACTTGATGCATAACCTATTGCAAAACTTCCTTCTTTTTCTTTGTTTCCGTTTACGTATAATTCATTTAGGTTATTAGAACGATGTGTAGCTATTATATGATACCATGTCTTTGTACTTGGCGCCCAGTCAGTCCTGATATAAGTATAAGTGGTCCCGTTTCCTATTAACATCGCAATGTTTTGAGCTGTTCCCATTTGAAGATTAAAACCATCTGACGCAGCTCGCTTACTTGTTAAAAGTCCATTCCAAGTACCAAGCGTAGAAGCCCTTGCCCACGCCTCTATAGTAAATTCAGGAAAAAGTAATTTTTGTTTACAATTAACATCTATCATGTCTACGCGCTGGCCGTTCACCAATAAAGCCTTCCCTACTTTTGCATCATCTGTTTGTTCCGGGTTGTTATATGGAGTACCATTAATTCCTTCATCGCTAGTATCTATATAAGGACTATTTACGTTATCAAACTTCCACTCACCTACAAGTTCATTTGAAAGATTAGTTCTGATATTCTGCGAAAACTGTAATCCTTTGGATTCTTTTGCTCTTTGACGAAAATCAGAAAGAGACGCAATAACAACTCCTGCAAGAATTGCTATTATTGCAATTACAACAAGAAGTTCGAGAAGAGTGAAAGATTTTTGGGAAATTTTTTTCATTTTATTTCCGAGTTTTTTCTAAAAATATATTTTTTTATTATCTCCCCAAAGAAAAAAGAAGTCAATAAAAATTTTTCTTGAGGCCGGAAATTAACCCCTTAATGTTCCTGAAAAAATTTGCCAGGCAAGAGCTGATTTTGCAATTAGACTCAAAAGAATATAAATTACCTCACCATATAAATAATTTTTCCAGCGCCCAGCTTTCTTATATTGCAAAACCATATTAATGGCAAATATATTAAAGAAAACAAATATAGAGGCTAAAATTCCGTAAACAAATTTAGGAATAACATCTCCAACTGAAGATACAGCTCCTTGGAAATAAAGAAATATTACAACCCAAGGCATAATTCCCGCAATACAACCAAAAACAAAAGAAGTCCAATTTGTTTTTTTAGTTGTCTGGTTGTGAAGCTCCATCATTAACCCAAAGAAAATCATCGTTGCATTTAAAGTAAAGATTAAAATCAGACTTGATAAATCATACATTCCACAAAGCATAGCAATTACAACAATCATTAAAGAAGAAGACACTGCGTACTCATACCAACGAGCATAGTTAATATTTTTCTTCAAATTTCTCACATACCATTTATAAAAAACCGTTGCCAGTAAAAAATGAGCAATTGCGGATATAAAAAGAAAAGCTGCCACAATAGGACCAATCCTTAAATCAAATAATTGATTTTTTACAGGATCAATGCTCTTTGTCGCGATGTCAAAATTTAAATAAGAAGTTGTAATTGGTAATGAAAAATCATTACTCAAGAGCAACATTAATGTTCCTTGTAAAAAATGGAAAAGTCCCATAACGGCATTATAAACACGAAGCTTCTTAAATGTTTTTTCGTCATAATCTAAACTTTTTTCTTTTTTCATAATTCTATTTTTTTATTTTTCGACCTTTGATAAAAATTAAAGTCCCCTACCAATATTCATTTCAAGGGCTCTTTTAATTTGTGGAATCTCAAATGGATTAATTTTTCTAAGGGAATTTCCTCTATAGCTTTGAATCACTTTAACTCCCTCAATATCAATTGCAATTCTATCTTCTGAAGCTAAAATTAAATTTGGTTCTTTAACTTTGCCTTTTGCCGGTCCTTTGTTTATAAAACATTTTCTTGCATCCATAATCACAAAAGTTGCCGGGATTATTTTATTTAACTCTCCTATTTTTTCCTGCAAGCGTCTTGCGTGTAAAGAGACGCGTTGATAGGGCTTTATAAAACCAACTGATAATTTTAATGCTCCTGTATATTGAGCTAAAAAATGGGTTTTTAAACAAGGAAGCAAAATAATCTTATCTGCTCTATCTAAAAAACTTGTCACAGAAACATTTTTTAAATATTTTGCCCCAGAAATTTCTTTTTTAATCCACTTTCGTTCTTCAAAAACATAAATTCGCGGTGGTTTTTCTA
>JAQUNM010000042.1 GCA_028717605.1 Minisyncoccota bacterium | reverse complement strand
TATTCAACTATAGTACCAAAGGGTAAGCAATTATTAGCGACTATTCCATATCTTACCTCTTGTCCAGAAGCTGTAATAAAAGGATCTCCCCAGGTTTCATCATAAGAACTAGAATAAGCAGTTAAGATAACGTATAGCTTTTTTACTGGTTCTTTTTGAGGGAAAAAAATGTCAAAAATAGGATTAAGACTATTTTGTTCAACTAAAGAAAGCTGATCAATAGATTCTAGATCAGGTTGAACAAATGAGTTATTTATTTTTAAGGGAGATAGGATCCCAATACTGAAGAAGCTTAGAATAAATAAAGCCTTTATTAAGTTTTTACTCATTCAATAATTATATATTTTCTGGACAATCTTGTCAAGCGGGTGATGGGAATCGAACCCACATAATTTGATTGGCAACCAAATGCTCTACCACTGAGCTACACCCGCGAATATTTGTGCTGAGACCCGGAGTTGAACCGGGATCTAATGTTTTTCAGACATTCGCCGTGACCACCTTGGCTATCTCAGCTTATGTGGACGGCATAGGACTCGAACCTATAACATCATGGATGTAAACCATGCGCTCTACCAATTGAGCTAGCCGTCCATGTAAATATAATAACTTATTAAGGTAATTAAATCAAGTTAAAAATTTTACCTATAAAAAACAAAAATAAAATTAAATAAAACCCACCTTCCCATTTGTGGATTTTTCTAGAAATACCAGAAACAATAAAGCAAAAAGTAGCTAAAGCCATAATTGGTAAACCTACTGAAAAAGTTTTTTCATCTAACTCAAGAGTGGTAAATAATCCTGGAAGACCGACTACTACTAAGGCATTAAAAACATTAGATCCTAAGATATTGCCTAAAGCCATCTCTGATCTCTTTTGTAAGACCGCTCTTATAGAAACAAATAGCTCGGGTAAAGAGGTTCCTATGGCAACAGCTGTAATAGCAATTATACCAGGAGTGATATTGAATATCTTAGATAAATTAATAACTGAATCTACTAAATATTTGCTAGCTAGGGTTAGGCCAATTACTCCAATAAATAGCAGAACAATATCTTTTAAGGTAATTTTTAATTTTTTGTTTTTATGTCTTTCAATCAAAAATATATGCCTTCTTCTAATCTCCCTAGAAGGAAGTAAATTTAGATTTTCTTTATTAATGCTGGGCTCCTTAGAAGAAATAGTATAAAAAACATATATGAGATAAGCAGATAATAACAAAATTGATTCTAAAAAGACAATTTTAGCATCAGAAGCAATTCCTAAAAGCAAAACAGTAGCAGCGGTTAGAAGGGGAAGATCTAAGTCAATAAGACTTTTCGTTATTATTAGTTTTTTTCCAATGACAGCAGAGGCACCTATAACTAGAAGAATATTAGCAATATTAGATCCAATAGCGTTAGACACAGCAAAATCAGTCATACCCTTTAAAGTGGCGGTTATAGAGGAGGCTAGTTCAGGTAAAGAAGTTCCTAAGCTAACAATAATTAATCCTACCGTGAAAGAAGAAAGACCTAAAGCTAACCCTATTTTTTCAGCACTTAAAATCAACCAATCAGCACTTTTAATTAAAACAACTAGAGAAAAGATGAAAATAAGTAACCAAATCATTTTTTTTATATTAACAAAATTTGACAAATAAAACAATATAATTAATAATGTTTTATTAGTTCTTTAAAAAGGAGGTGATGAAAGTCTTCAGAGACATTAAAAAAAGGAGGTGATAATAAGTTAGGAAAAAATAATTGTTCAGGATAAATAAGTTTATAGGATATAACAACTAGAAAAAAGGAAAAGACAAAATGATGCCAGAAAAATATTGTCAGAAATGTCCAAATTTTCTCGATTGTAGTAAGAAAACAACACTGAGATTAAGAATTAAATCAAATCCTTCTGACTCTGCTGTATATCTTTGTCCAGGCAATAAAGTATCGTTTTTGGACGGAAAATTGTCTGCTGACCATCGATATATTGGACAAAACATTGATCAGGTTATTAAAAAGCTTCTTCGGAGGAAGAGTATTAAAATAACTAAAATAATTGTCGAGGAATTTTTTATAAGAAGAATCCTTTCAGACAAAATGATAAAAAAACTGCAAAAAAAAAGAATTTTGCATTTAAATTAGAAAAATTAAAAGGCGGACGTAATTAGTCCGCCTTTTTTAATGCCCAGAGTGGGACTCGAACCCACACGCCCCTAAGAGCACAGCACCTCAAGCTGTTGAGTATACCGATTCCTCCATCTGGGCGTTACTTTATCTTAATTTCCCCCTTTTTCTCCCTGAGATAATATAGCTTAGCTTTTTTTGGTTTTCCCTTTTTAATAATCTCTATTTTTTCTACCAAAGGAGAATGAAAAGGAAATATTTTTTCTACCCCAATATCTCCAGTTTTTCTCCTAACAGTGAAGGTGGCTGATATTCCTCGGCCGTGTTTAATAGCAATAACGATTCCCTCAAAAGCCTGAAGGCGTTCTTTATTTTTTTCTTTTATTCTTTGGAAAACCTTGATTGTATCCCCTGAGCTAATTTGGGGTATTTCTTCTTTAACGTTTGTTTTATTAAATTGGTCTATTTTGTTCATATTAAATTATCTAATACTTTTTTCAAATCTTTTGGTAGTTCTGAAAAAAATTCTTTATTTTTAATTTTGATATATTTGGCGTGTAGAAATTGTCTAGATAGTTCTTTGGGACAAGTTTGATTTTTAAAGCCATACATATTATCTCCGGCTATTGGATGATTAATATACGATAAATGACACCTAATCTGATGTTTTCTGCCTGTTTGTATCTTTACCTCTAATAAAGAATAATCCTTAAATTCTTTTATTTTTTTATATTCAGTTATGGCTTCTCTGGTTGTTCCTACTTTGGGCTCTGTGAATGAATATACTTTTTGTTTTAACCTATTATTTGGATTTCTGCCTAGTAATGTTTTTATTTCTCCATGGTTTTCTGTTTTGCCTATAACCAAACAAATATATTTTTTTTCTACTTTTTTTTCTTTGAATTCTTTTTGTAAGGAATTTAAAGAATCAACATTTTTAGCTATTAATAATAATCCAGATGTATCTTTGTCTAATCGATGTACTATTCCCGCCCTGGGTAAATCTTTTAAAAAAGAATATCTCTTTAAAAGATTACTGGTTAATTCTTCAATAGTTATTCCTGGTTCTTTGTCGATTACTAAAAGATCTGAATTTTCATGGATTATTTGCATGAATTATAATAACAGAAAAGTTGGTATAAAACAAGTGGGCGATACTGGACTTGAACCAGTGACCTCATACACGTCAAGTATGCGCTCTAGCCAACTGAGCTAACCGCCCTCTTGGTGGGCATGCCAGGACTTGAACCTGGGACCTCGTCTTTATAAGAGACGCGCTCTAACCACTGAGCTACATGCCCTTTAATTCTTTAATTTTTATTTTTGGTTTTGTAATTTGTTTCTTGATTAAGCTTTCAAACTCTTCCTTTTCTATGGTTTCTTTTTCAATTAAAGTTTTAGCTATCTTTTCTAAAATATTTTTATTTGCTTTTAAAACCTTAGTTGCTTTTTTTTCTGCTTGTTTAATAAATCGATCTACTTCTTGATCTATTTTAGCTGCTATTTCTTCAGAATAATTTCTTTGTTCTGATATTTCTTTTCCTAAAAAAACCATTTCTTCTTTTTCTCCAAAAACAACAGGACCTAAGCAAGACATACCATACTCTTTAACTAATTTTCTAGCTATTTCTGAAGCTCTGGCTAAATCATTGGATCCTCCAGTGGTTGTTTGTTTAAAAACCAGTCTTTCAGCACAATAGCCCCCTAAAAGCATAGCTAATTCATTTTCAAATTCTTCTTTATTTTTCATCCTTTTCTCTTCAGAGGGTAGATGAATAGTATAACCAGCTGCCATGCCCCTGGCAATAATAGATATTTTTCTTATAGGGTCTCCTCCTGGCAAAAGAGTAGCTACTAAAGCATGACCTGCTTCATGGTAAGCAGCTATTTCTTTTTCTTTTTTAGATAAAATATGGCTTTTTCTTTCCGGCCCTAATAAAACTTTTTCAATTGATTCTAAAAATTCTTCCTGAAATATTTTTTCTTTGTTTTTTCTAGCAGCTAGAATCGCGGCTTCATTGGCAACATTAGCAATGTCTGCTCCGGAAAAACCAGGTGTTCTTTCGGCTATTTCTTTTAAAATTACATTAGAAGCTAGAGGCATTGCCTTGGTGTGGATTTTTAAAACCTCTTCTCTTCCGATCACATCAGGCGGATCAAGTACTATTTTTCTATCAAACCTGCCTGGTCTTAATAAAGCAGGGTCTAAAACATCTCCTCGATTAGTTGCTGCCATTATAATAACATTAGTTTCTCTTTCAAAGCCATCCATTTCAACTAGAATTTGATTCAAGGTTTGTTCTCGTTCATCATGACCTCCGCCTATACCTGTTCCTCTGTGTCTGCCAATAGCATCTAGCTCATCTATAAAAATTATAGAAGGAGCTGCTTTTTTGGCTGTTGAGAATAAATCTCTAACCCTAGAAGAACCTACGCCGACAAACATTTCTACAAACTCAGAACCAGAAATAGAAAAAAATGGAACCTTAGCTTCTCCGGCTACTGCTCTAGCTAGTAAAGTTTTTCCAACACCAGCTGCTCCTAAAAGTAAAACCCCTCTGGGTATTTTAGCCCCCATTTTTAAATATTTTTGAGGATTTTTTAAAAAATCAACAATTTCTTTTAGTTCTTCTTTAGCTTCTTTCAATCCAGCTACATCGTCAAATCCTATTTTTTCTTTAGAATGTCCTTCAGCTCCGAACAATTTAGCCCTGGCTTTAGTAAAATTGAAAGCTTGAGAAGCGCTAGAGCGCATTTGTCGGAAAAAAAGAAAAAATAAAAAAACTAAAATTATAATAGGTAAAAAAATAACCAGGGCTGAAGCAACCCAAGCACCTTTTTCTTCCTCTGTCTTAATGTTTATTTTTTGTAAGCTTTCAGAGGAAACACCATAATTTTTTAATGTTTCTATTAAACCTGTTTCAGGTTCTTTTCTGGCTTTAGCTTTTGTTCCGTCTTGAAAAACCAAAAGAATATTATTACCAGCTATGGTTATTTCTTTAATATTCTCTATTT
>JAQUNM010000041.1 GCA_028717605.1 Minisyncoccota bacterium | reverse complement strand
TTGTTAAGGACAAAAAAATATTAGAAAAAGAAATGAAAAAAGCAGCTCAAGGGCTTAACTTTGAAGAGCAGCTGAATTAAGAGATTTAATTAAAAAATTATGTTAAAAATATTAATTTTTTTATTCTTTCCTTTGCCTGTTTTTTCTTTGTTAATTACAGAAGTCCAAATTGCCGGCGACTTAAGCGATAACGACTATATTAAAATATACAATTCCCAAAATTACAGCATTGATATTTCCGATTTTAAATTAAGAAAAAGGACCTCAACCGGAGCAGAGTCTTCTATTAGGGTTTTGCCTAAACAAACTATTCTTGCCCCAAAGGAATATTTTTTATGGGCTAATTCAAAAAATGATTTTCATTTAGAAATTAAAGCGAATACCCAAAGCACGGCTTATTTATCCAAAAATAACAGCATTGCTCTCTTAGATAATAAAAATAATGTTTTAGACTCTCTTTCTTGGGGAAAGGTAGAAAACCCTTTTGAAGACAATGATAATTTTGAGATAAACCCAGAAAAAAACCAGAGGATAAAAAGAAAAAAACAAGGCTTAGAATATCAAAATACTGGAAATAAAAATAATGATTTTTATCTCTTTTCAGAAAAAGAAAAACAAGAAAACTTTATTGCCCCTAAAATTAACAAGCCTGAAATAAAATATAATAAAGCTCCTTTTTTAAGTGCTTTTTTCCTTTCTTTATTTAGTAGTTTGGTTATTCTTGGTTTAAAAAAACTAACTTGATTTTTATTCTTTTTTAAGCTATTTTTAAAACATGAGTGGTCATAGTCATTTTTCAACAATAAAAAGGAAAAAAGAAGCCGAAGATAAAAAAAGAGGTCAAATTTTCTCTAAAATGACTCAAGTTATTGCTTTAGCAGCAAAAGAAGGGAAAAACCCAGAAGCAAACGTTAAATTAAAAAACGCAATAGAAGAAGCAAAAAGAGTTAATTTACCTAAGAGCCTTGTGGAAAAAGCAATCCAAAAAGGATCTGGTGAATTAGGAGGAGAAAAACTTGAATCTTTTTTATTTGAAGCTTATGGGCCTGGAAATATTAGCCTATTAATTGAAGGAATAACTGATAATAAAAAAAGAGCCCTAGGAGAAATAAAAAAAATACTTACTGAAAACCGGGGAAAGTTAGTAGCGGAAGGAGCAATAAAGTGGCAATTTGAAAAAAAGGGGGTTATCTTATTAAAACCAGAAAATAAAGAACAGGCAGAATTAATAACTATTGATTCAGGAGCAGAAAATTTTGAATGGCAAGAAGATGTTTTAAAGATATATACTAAGGTAGAAAAACTAGAAACTGTTAAAAAAAATCTCGATCAGAAAATAGAAGAATCTTTTATCGCTTGGGTGGCAAAAGAAAAAATACAGGCAGAAGATATTACAAAGCTTATTGAAAGTCTTTTAGATAATAATGATGTTCAAAAAGTTTATTCAAATTTAAAATGATTATTATAGGGATAGATCCTGGAACAGAAAAGACTGGCTTTGGTATTATTAAAATCAAAGACAAAAAAGCTGAAGCTATTAATTGGGGTTGTATTTTGACTGAATCTAAAAATTCTGATAGTCAAAGATTGGTAAAAATTAACAGAGAAATAAGTAAATTAATTCTTAAATATAAACCAAATTATGTAGCAATAGAAAGATTATTCTTTTTTAAAAACTTAAAAACAGCCCTACCTGTTTCTCAGGCCAAGGGAGTAATTCTTTTAGCTATTGCCAAGAAAAAAATACCTATATATGAATTTACTCCTTTACAGGTAAAAATGACTATTACTGGTTATGGTCGAGCTGAAAAAAAACAGGTCCAAAAAATGATTGAAAATTTATTAAAAATTAAAATTAAGCAAGATGATGCAGCTGATGCTCTAGGGATAGCCTTGTGTTGTTTTTTAAAACAAGTTGCTAAGAAATCTTGTTTAACTTAAGATTAATATAATGAAAAAAGAAGTTTTAAAATATGTTTTTCTATGGACACTTATTGTTTTTCTTTTTGGCTTGTTAATCCTTTTTTCTTTATTTATCTATTATGGCCGAGATTTGCCTAGGCCAGAAAAGTTTACCGAAAGAACAATTGTTGAATCAACCAAGATTTATGACAGAAGTGGAAAAACCCTTTTGTATGAACTTTATGGAGAAGAAAGAAGAGAATTTGTTCTTTTAAAAGATGTTCCTGATTATTTGATTCAAGCTATAATAGCTACCGAAGACTCTAATTTCTATTCTCATAAAGGAATAGATTTAGGAGGAATCATTAGGTCCTTACAAGAAAACCTGAGAAAAGGAAGAACAGTAGGTGGAGGATCTACTATCACCCAACAACTAATTAGGACAACTTTTTTAACCCTAGACAGAACAATTGAAAGAAAGATAAAAGAAATTATCTTAGCTGTAGAAATAGAGCGACGATATTCTAAAGAAGAAATATTGGAATGGTATTTAAACCAGATTCCCTTAGGCCCTAATATTTATGGGATGGAAACAGCTAGCCAATATTATTTTAATAAATCTGTATCAGAAATATCCTTACCAGAAGCAGCTGTCTTAACTGCTTTAATAAATGCCCCCAGCCGATTAAGTAGAAACAAACAAGAACTTTTGGTTAGAAAAGACTTTGTTATAAACCGAATGCTAATCGAAAAATATATAACAAAAGATCAGGCTGAAGAATTTAAAAAAAAGGAAATTATCTTTACTGAAAATACACACTTAATTAAAGCTCCCCATTTTGTCTTAGGAGTTCAAAATTATCTCTTACAAGAATACGGCAGAAGTTTTTTAGAACAAAAAGGATTAAAGGTAATTACTTCTTTAGATTGGAAATTACAACAAATAGCAGAAAATGTAGTTCTAGAACACGAACAAAGAATCAAAGGATACAACGCTCATAATGCTGGTTTGATTGCGCTTGATCCAAGAACAGGAGAAATATTAGCTATGGTCGGATCTAAAAATTGGTTTGCTAACCCTTATCCTGAAAACTGTCTTCCTGGGAAAACCTGTCTTTTTGATCCTGAGGTTAATGTAACAACCTTTGGCGGAGGAAGACAGCCTGGATCAGCTTTAAAACCCTTATTTTATGCTATGGCTTTTGAAAAAGGCTATACAGACGAGACAATAGTCATTGACGAAGAAACCAATTTTGGAATCTTTGGGGGGAAACCATATATTCCTCGCAATTATGATGGTTTGTTTAGAGGAGAAGTTACCTTAAGAGAATCTTTGGCTCAGTCTTTAAACATCCCTTCAGTTAAGGTTCTAGCTTATTTGGTAGGGCTAGAAAACGGCATCAAAAATTTAGAAAGATTTGGTTTAACTACTTTTATCAAACCCCCTAGCTTTTATGGATTGTCTATTGTTTTAGGAGGAGGAGAAGTTAAACTTTTAGAGCTAACCTCTGCTTATGGTGTTTTCGCCACTGAAGGATTATTGGCTAAACCTTTTAGTATTTTAAAAATACAAGACAATCAAGAGAATGTTTTAAAACAAAATAACCCATCTGCCCAAAGAATACTTCAAAGCAGCGTAGCTAGAATGATTACAGATATTCTTTCTGATAATGAAGCCAGAGCACCTATGTTTGGCTCAAGATCTATAATGTATTTTGATAATCATCAAATAGCGGCTAAAACAGGAACTTCAAATGATTTCAGAGATGCCTGGATTATAGGCTATACCCCTTCTCTGGTGGTTGGAGTTTGGGTAGGAAATAATAACAACGAACCCATGATTGCCCCTGGCGTGACCATTGCTGGCCCTATTTGGAGAGACTTTATGGAAAAAGTTTTGTAATTTTTTGTTTTTTTGATATAATAAATTATATGTTCAACTATTCATTAGAAGAAATGTGGGAACTATACAGGGCTTTACCGCAAGATTTAAAAGAAGCTTCTTTTTCTGAAAAAAATACTGAAAGAATATCCAGTATTTGCCGAAGATATGAAGTTGATCCAGAAAAAGAGAGTCAAATAATTAAGATGACCGCTCATGTTTTATTTGGTTTGTTGCCCCCTCCTCAACTAGCTTTATCTATAGAGAAAGAATTAAAAATTAAAAAAGAAATAGCTGAAAAGATAGCCACTGAGATTAATGCTTTTGTTTTTCTAAAGGTAAAAAATTCCTTAGAAGCCCTATATAATATTAAAATAGAAGGAAAAGAAGAAAAAATTATTAATCAAAAAGATACTTATAGAGAACCTATAGAATAAATATGGAATTCACTGTTCCTCAATTCATTGAGCAAGAAACAAAAATAGTTGGACCCTTAAGTTTTAAGCAATTTGCTTATTTATTAATGGCTGGAGGTATTTCTGTTTTTTTATACTTTACTGTTCCTTTTGGTTTGTTTATTTTTTTATCCATAATTGTTTTTGGTATAGGCTTTTCTTTAGCTATTTTAAAAATAAAAGGAACTCCTTTGCCTACTCTCTTGAAAAACCTATTTGTTTTTTTAGGCAGACCAAAAGTATATTTTTGGAAAAAGAAAGCTGTTATAATGAAAACAACAAAAAAAGAAACTATTTTAAATGAGAAGGAGAAAGAAAGCCCAAGGTTTAAATTGGTTAAAAAGAATACTAACTTAAAAGATACCTTAAACAAGGTAGCTATAAAATAAAATGCCAAGCACCCAAGATTTTTTACCAATTAAAGAAATTAAAGATGGCATTATTATTTTAAAAAACGGGGGATTAAGAACTATTTTAGCTGTTTCCTCTTTAAACTTTGCTTTAAAATCTCAAGAAGAACAAGATGCTATTATTTATCAATTCCAAAACTTCTTGAATTCTTTAGACTTCTCCTGTCAAATATCTTTACAGTCTAGAAAACTTAATATCGTTGGTTATTTAGATAAAATAAAAGAAATAGAACAAAACGAAACCAACGAGCTCCTGAAAGTACAAGTTTCAGAATATGGTAAGTTTATAAAAAAAATAATGGAGGGCGGAACAATAATGCAGAAAAATTTTTTTGTTACTGTCCCTTTATCTTCTTTAGAAATAAAATCTAAAAAAGATAAAGAAGAGCAAACTGATGAAAAGTTTCAAAGAAATAAGGCTCAATTATTACAAAGAACAGAGTTTGTTATATTAGGGTTAAGAGGCTGCGGACTACAAGCCATTCCTTTAAAAAGCTTAGAAATAATAGAGCTTTTATGGAGTTTACACCATGT
>JAQUNM010000040.1 GCA_028717605.1 Minisyncoccota bacterium | reverse complement strand
TTAACAGCATTATCTTCAAATACCTCAAGTTCAATCATAGCAGAACCAAGTATATGCCCTGCATCATAAAAACAAACTGTAACTTGATCAGAGATTCTAAAAGTTTGTTTATAGGGATAAGTAACTAATAGTGGAAAAACTTTTTCAGCATCTTCAACTGTATATAAAGGAATTTCAGGATAAACTGTTTTTCTTTTTAACTTTTTATGTCTTTTTTTCTTTTTTTCAGCATCTTCTTCTTGTAGTTTACCTGAATCTAATAAAGCAATTTTAGCAATTTCAGCTGTTGGTTCTGTGCAAAAAATTTTACCCTTAAAACCATCTTTAACAATTTTGGGCAAATAACCACAATGATCAAGATGAGCATGAGTTAAAACTATAGCATCAATAGATTCGGGTGGGATAGGAAATTTTTCCCAATTTCTGTGTTTCAATCCCCACTCTTGATAAAATCCACAATCTATTAAAAATCTTTTATTAGAAATTTCTAATAAAAATTTTGAACCTGTAACGTTTTTGGCTGCTCCTAAAATTTTTATCTTCATTTTATTTTCTGTATTTTATTACAAAAGAAATACCCAAGAAACTCTTGGGTTATTCTAAAAGAATATATTTATTATTTATTTCCAGCTTGGTTTTGAAGAAATTGGACCCTTTCCTTTTCCTCTTCCTAACCCCTTTCCTTTTCCTTTTGACTTTATCTTTGAACCAGGACAAGTTTTCTTTTGAGATTTTTTCATTTAATCTTTAAAAATTTGACTCAACCTTTTATTATAGCTTATCAAATAATATTATAGTTTCTTTATTTAATTTTTCTTCTTCTATATTTATAGCCCGAGGCTCTGGATAATCAAGATTGGTAGGAAAATTACTAGAATTAAAAAATACATAATAACTACCTGGTTTAATATTAAAAACAGCTACTCCTTTATCGTTAGTTAAAACAACTCCTCCTAAAGATGGTGGACCTATTTTTTCCGCAACATTAACTTCAATACCAGATAAAAGCTGTTGTTTTTCTGTCATAATTGTTATCTCTAATATGGCTTCTCCCCCTATTCCTTCGTCTAAGTTTTTATTAGCTTGAAAAGGAAAAAAATTACCTAAAATATAACCCAAAAATACAAAAATAATTAATAGAACAGATAATTTTATTTTATTCATGATTATTAGATATTAATATTCTTTCTATGTTATTAACTCCGCTTCTCAAAAGATTAAATAAAGGGTTTAATAACTTTGAATCTTTAAAATCGTTCCAACTTTGTTCAATTATCATTCGATCCTTACTATCAACAATCTCAATAATCTTTTGCTCAATCTCGGATGATTCTTGAGATCCAACTGTTATGGCTTTTAAATCACCAGGGATCATAAAAGAATTAAGAACTGTTATTAAAACACTGTTGGTTTTATTTATTTGTAATAATTGCTCTTTTGCCTGATTTAGTTTTTCTTCGCTACTAACCTTATCTTGCTGACAACTCTCTATCTCTAAAAACAGCTGAGTATACATGGTCTTGTAACGACCCAAAAAAGTAATCCCCAAAATAATAACTAAGCATAAAATAACTGTGATAAAAACTGAATAAGTTTTCATATTATAAAATTCTCTACTTTTAATTTTATAACCCCCAAAAAGAATGTCAAGGTGTCTTCTGTTTTAGAATTAATTTATCAATAAATATAACTAATTAGAATAGAAAAATTTTTAATCTTTTTTATAATCAGTTTCTTTTTTTAATTGTTTAGTAAAAAGACACCTAGGATAATTTGAACAACCATAAAATTTTCCAAATTTGCCTTTTTTTTCAACAAGCTTTCCATCACAATTTGGACATTTTTCTAATAACGGTGAATCTGATAAATCTTTTTCTTTTTTAGCCAAGCGAATATATTGAATAAGTTTTTGGCCATCAATTAGTTCAATTGGTTTATCTTCAGCAAATTTTTCAGCTTCTAGTGTAAATTTATTAGTAGTAATAAAATAACCCTTACCCTTAGCCAAATAATGACCAAGGGCTCCATAAAATTCTCTCACTGCTGCTACTGACACTGTTTTTGTAATAAATCTTTTACATTGAATATAATGCTTAATGCCATTTTTTTCTGCTATAACGTCAACCCCTCCGTCATTCGGCCCCCCAGTAACAAAAGCTTTATAACCCAATTGCTTAAAAAGCTCAGCAATATATTCTTCAAACTCCTTAGGACTAATCCCTCGCAGCCAATAGATATAATCACGATCACTCCGCCATTTAGCTCCTTTTTTAAAATAGTTTTTTCTTAAAGAAAATATTCTAATTATTATTCCTGTTATAAAGATAATAACAATTAAGACTAAAAGAAATTTATTCTCCCAAACAAACATTAACATGTTTTTTAATATTTCCCAGAAAAAATTTTTTGGATTAATTTCCATAATATTCTTTTTTTTACTTTACCATAAAATGAAAAACCAATAAAATAATTATTGTATTGCCCTATAATTAAAACCTATTATAAAAGAAACAAAATATAAGTTAAAACGTCTTGTTATTTGTTTTTTAAAATTAATTTAAAGATCGTGTAAATGTTGAAAATTTCT
Organism: Minisyncoccota bacterium; assembly: GCA_028717605.1. GTDB lineage: Bacteria > Patescibacteriota > Minisyncoccia > Minisyncoccales > GWA2-38-27 > PWMZ01. The sequence continues at coordinate 2,642 of JAQUNM010000040.1, read as the reverse complement.
CTATTAGAATATTCTAAATATTCTTTTAATTAAATTACTTACAAAAGAAATATCTTCGTCGCTTTTTAATATTATATCAAAGTTCTTTTTATAGACCTTTTTCAGATTATCATAATTATAATTTAAAAAACCTATTTTTAAAAAATTCTCATAATCAAGATTTTTAATAATTTCTATATCCTCAATTTGGTCTCCTAAAAGAATAATATTTTTCCTGTTTCGAATAACGTTATATATTTCTGGAATATCTTGTAGAGTAATCTCGTCTTTATTCAAAGAATGAATTATGGGTTTTTTAACGGCAATAGCTTTTCCATTTTTATCCCAATAAAAATGATTTGTAATATAAAATATGTTTTTATAGTCTTTCTTAATTTTTTGAAAGAATAATCTTATAGCATCTCCACACCCACTGGCTGAAACAATAATTAAAGGAATATTATGTTTGTGTAAAAAATCCAAAAAGTCAGAAATACCCTTTCTAAATCTAATCAACCCATTTTCTACAATATCTTTTAAATCTTTTTTATTAAGACCTGAATCAATTAATAAATTATTATGAGTTACCCACCATTCATGCATTAATTTTCTTTTTTCTTCTAGGGAAATTTCTGGATCTATTTCAAATGAATGATATTTTTGAAATAAAAATTTTGCTTTATCAGCATAATCTTTCTTAAGATGTTTGCCATCTCTAAGCATAGAAACAATAGAGGGAGCCTTAATTCCATTAATTGTTCCGTAAGTTAAGGTTCTATCAAAATCTGACAGGACATATAACCTTTTATAGCCTGCTTTCTTTATTTTATCTTTTAATTCTTTTAATCTTTTTTGATTAGAAATTATAACTTCCATGTTCTTTAATTTATTATATGTTTCAAAAGAATAGTATTTTTATGTCCATTGATCATAATATCTGTTCATTTTATCAAGATAAAAACCAAATTAATTTATTTGAAGTGAGCGCCCAAAAAAATTTTTAAATCCTCTTTTTAACTCCTTTCTTTGATAAGAATCGATCTTATTAATAAACCTTCCTAATTCTAATAAGGGTAAATCATTTATAACTCTAAGCATTTGGGTAGTAAACCTATACCCGCTTTCCATTACTATTTTGGGTAAAATATTGTATGAATTATTTTTAAAGATATATTCATTAAGATCTAGCTCAAGTTTCTTTTCACCCTTTAATTTAATAATAGAGAAAAAAGTAATATTTTTTGTGATCTGAAAAAGTTTTCTCAAAGATTCTTGCAAAGAATCTCCTGTAACGAAAGAGTCATCAATAACAATAATATTAATTTTTTTCTTTTTTAATATTTTGTTTTCTTCAAAAAAAGGAATCTTAATATCTGTTTTTCTAAAGGTTTTTTTATTGTTATAAAATTCAACATCATTAAAAACATGATAATATTCTCCAATAACAATTGGCAACTTAAAAAATTTAGAAATATTCTCACTAAGCAAAAGAGAGCTTTTTTTACAAGCATTATCTATTGGAATCTTATGAGTAGTATATATAAACACATTCTCATTATTTGGCAAAAATAATGTTTTAGAAATAAAAACAGCCATATCCTTGCTAATTCTGTCTACAGACGAAACATGTCCTAATTTGAACAATGAATATAATTTTGCTCTATCGTCTGTAATGGTCTTATAAAGAAAATATTTTTTAACATTATATTGATCCATATAAATAAAAATGTTTTGTTAGAAAACTATAGTCTATACTAATCAATTGCTCCCCATTTAATTAAAGTGTTTTTTTCTATTCTTTTGAATATTACTTCTTCTACTAAAAGACTGATTAAAGATATAGTTATAATTCCTGCTATTACCTTGTCAAAATCAAAATACCATTGCGATACCCAAATAAATTTTCCTAGTCCCCCTAAGGTTATTACTAGCATTTCAGCACCTACTAAAGATCTCCAGGCTGCACCAAAGCCTAACCTTAATCCGGTAATAATATGGGGAAGTGAACAAGGTATAATTACATTAAATATCGTTTTTAGTTTACTAAAGGCTAAATTTTTAACAACCAAAATATATTCTATGTTAATATTTTGAACCCCACTAATAATGCTAAATATCATTCTTATAAAAGCTGAAAGAAAAATAACAAACCAAACGGCTTCCCTAGTAAATCCTAAAAACAATATTATAAAAGGAAGCCAGGCTAATGATGGAACAGGATAAAGCGCCGATAAAAAAGGGTGGAAAACTTGAAAAACAATTTTATTTCTTCCCATTATAATCCCCAAAACTATAGCCAAAATAGCTGCGAGAATAAACGGCGGCATCAAGTTTAATAAACTTGTTAATATTAGTTCTAAAATTTTCCCATCAATAATTAATTGAAAAAAAGACAAAAAGGCTAGATTTGGTGATGGAATTAACCCTGTTGTGCTTTGATGAAAATGATAAAGAAAATACCAAAAAACTATAATAATTAAAAATGGTATTGATCCTCGAATTATCTTCTTAGTTAATAGGCTTAATTTTATTTTGTTCATACTTTAGCTTTTCTTCAAACCTTAAATCAAAAATTTGATCTAAGGTGAGCCCTGAATCTATTTGCCCGATCTCTGCGGCTATTCTTGATAAATCTACTAAAACCATGGGATCAAACCAAATAA
>JAQUNM010000039.1 GCA_028717605.1 Minisyncoccota bacterium | reverse complement strand
TAATTGCTGTAACACTAGAACCACCTCCTAAATGACAAGTAATTAAGTTTATTTTATTAAATGACTTTTTTAATAATTGAGCAGCTTTTTTACCTGCATACTCATGAGATATCCCGTGAAAACCATATCTTTGAATTTTGTGCTTTTTAATGATTTTTTTAGGCAAAGCATATACTTTCGCTTTTTCAGGTAAATTAGAATAAAATTCTGTATCAAAAACAGCGTATTGACTTACTTTAAATCTTGTACAATACTTAACCCCCCTTAAGTTATAAGGATTATGTAAGGGAGCTAAATAACTTATTTTTTCTAGTTTTTTAATTACTTTTTTATCAATTAAAACCGGTTTTTTAAACTCATTGGCACCGTGCACAATTCTATGACCAATAATTTTAATATTCTCTTTAGTTTTTAGCTCTTTAAAAGATTTTATTTCTTTCCTATCTTTTTCTTTTAAATTCTCATCAAACAAAGCATATTTAATTGACTGACTCCCGGAATTTAAAATAAGTATCATAATAAAATTCCTTTTGCTTTTTTATTTATTCCAGCTGCATTTCCTTCGTCTGTATCTATGTGCATACATAGCTTATAGTTTTTGTTATTTCTTACTTGAACTTTATCAAAAACAAGCTTTCTTTTACCTTTCACCAAAACACAAGGATTTTTTTTCAATCTTTTATTTGTATGAATATGTCTTAAGGGAATAATTACGCCTTGTTTAATTTTTAATTCTTTGTTTTTGCTCTTCAAAATAATTCCAGGACTACCTTTTATACTTCCTGACTTTCTTAAAAGAGCCTTAACACCTAAAAAAATAGCATCAGTAGTACTTAATTCTATTTGAGTATTTTTTCTTTCAGGTCCCACTATTCTAATTTTTAATTTTTTACCCTTATGAATAATGTCTAAAGTTTCTTTAGCTGAAAATTCTCCTGGCTGAGTTAGGTCTTTAACTTTAGTTAATTTATAGTTTTTTCCGAAAAGAAATTCTTTGTCTTTTAAAGATAGGTGAATATGTCTAGCTGAAACTTCAATTGGAATTATCATAATTAGCTATATATTTACAAAACTCAGCTAATCTTAAAGCATAAGCCCATTCATTATCATACCAAGCTACAATTTTAATTAAATTATTATTAACCTGGGTTAAAGATAAATCAATAATAGCTGAATGAGAATTCTGAATAAAGTCTGAAGAAACTAAGGGTTCTTTTTCAGTAGTAATTATATTATTAGAATTCCTTTCAAATAATTCATTAACCTGTTCTTTAGTGGTTCCTTTTTCACTTATTATCGTTAAATCCAGCAAAGAAACAGTAGGAGTGGGTACTCTAATAGCTATTCCTTGTAATTTCCCCTCTAGCTCGGGTATAACTTTACCAATAGCTTTAGCAGCCCCGGTAGAAGTGGGTATCATGTTTAAACCAGCTGCTCTAGCTCTTCTTAAATCCTTATGAGACAAATCTAGAATATTTTGATCATTAGTATAACTATGAACAGTGCTCATATATCCTTTTTCAATTCCATAATTATCATTCAATAACTTAACAATAGGAGCTAAACAATTAGTAGTGCAAGAACCCATATCAACAATTGACTCTCCCTTATATTCTTTCTCATTAACTCCTAAAATATAGCTAGGAACATTTTGAGCTGGAGCAGATATAATTACTCTTTTAGCTCCTGAATCCAAATGAACTTTAGCTTTTTCTAAAGAAGTAAAAGCTCCAGTACATTCTAAAACAACATCAATCCCCTGCCAGTCTATATTCTTGGGATCTCTTTCGCAATATACTTTTATTTCTTTTCCATCAACAATTAAAAAATTATCTTTTACTTCAACTTTTCTAGAATATTTACCATAAACAGAGTCATATTTTAACAAATGAGCTAAAGTATTAATATCTGCTAAATCATTAATAGCTGAAACTTGTTCTAGGTTTTGAAAAGCTAATCTACCAATTCTTCCAAAACCATTAATAGCTATTTTTTTCATAATAATTCATCTATTTTATTTTTATCAAAACCAATAATATATTCTTGATCAATCTTTAAAACCGGCACTCCCATTTGTTTAGTGTTATCTATCACTTCTTGCCTGGCCGTTTCATTCTCTGAAATATCTATTTCTTCAAATTCAATATTTTTCTTTTTTAAATATTCTTTCAAAGAATAACAAAAAGCACACGCAGGAGTGGAAAAAACAATAACTTTTTTCATAAGCTAATCATGTCGCCAGGATTTATACATCCTGTTTCTAAACATTGATTAATTTTTTCTTCCATAGCTGGAACCATTGATTCAGCAAAACCAACCCAATGTTTTTCACCAATAAAAGTCATTGGTACTCCGCTACTTTGAACATTATAGGCTGATCGCATAGATTGAAATATAGCTTGATTTTCTGGAATATTATAAACTTCATAATCAATAACCTGAACATTAGCTAAATTATTCCATTTTTCTATATATGGCTTTTGTTTTGTGCAATAAGGACAGCCATCTCCCCAAAAATGATAAATAATAACTTTATCCTCTACTAAGGGCAAATTAGGGATTTCTTTTTCTTCTACCTCTTCTATACCTTGGTCTTCAGCAAATTCTATTTTAATCCCCTCTGGAAAAAATAACTTTCCATCTAAAGAAACATAAGTATCGATTTCTTGGCCTTCAATGTCTATCTTTAATTTATATACATTACTTTCTTTTAAAATACTAATTAAACTAGCTGTAGCTGTTCCTCCTAATAACTCTGTATTAATAAAGCTAATAGTTGTTTCTTTTATTTGATCTTCAGAAACAATATCTTTACTTTCTTGAAGAGATAGTAAATATACTATTAAAACTCCTAACAAACATAAACCTATAATTGTATATATTTTTTTCATATATTTTATATTATCATTTATTTTTTTATTTTTCAATTACTAATTTCTGTTTTTATTAATAATAAATGGAAAGCCCTGGGAACTGTTTGAGTTTTCAAGTCTAAAACAACTATCATACCCTTATTACCTATTTGATTTATTAACTTAATTTTTAAATATCTATTTTCTTCTAACTCTAAATCATCATAAACCTCTTTAAAATTAATACCGTTTTGTCCTTCTAAAATTGACTCTTTGGTTAAAACTATTTTTTCTTCAATTATGAATCCTGGATTACTCTTTATATATTTTAAACTATATTCATTAGTTTCTAAAAGAGATATTATTTGTTCCCTAGTAAGTTCCAAAATATTTTCAGGTATGTCCTGTAGAATATTTTGGTATAATAACTTTGACTCTTCGAATTTTTCTTTTTGGAAAAAGGAAAAAGAAAAAATAATTAAGACTATAGCCGCTATTATAATTAAGAATAATTTCATATATATATTTTTTATATAATTTAGGGTTTTTACCAAAAAATTAGTTTATTATAACTGATAATAACTAGGGCGCAATAAAATTTGCTATATATTCTAGTCCTGGTAATTCGGTTCCCGCACTACATGGACAAATCCTTCTTCTCGTACTCCCTATACTTCTACCACAACCATATCCTGCATAATTATAAGAGCAATAGGTATAATTATGACCAGGACATTCTGCGCCGCAAGCTGGTTCGTGTGCATCAGTAATTATACAATTAGGACAAATTAATTCACAAACATAGTCAGCAAAAGACCTTTCGTTGGCTAATCCAAAGCCATCTTCTTGACACTCTCCTACGTCTAATAAAGTATCACACAAAGAAGTACAAGAATGAGATACCGCAGAATCAGTAGCATACCAACAATAACCATTATAACCAATACCACCAAAAATATTACATTGACTATTAATAGAAATCTCTATAGAATAATTTTCTTCGGTTGTCAGTTCTATTAACTCTGACCAAATTTCATCACCTGCACAAGTATCTGTTATCGGTTCTATTATAGATAAGGTTTCTTCTCCATACATTATAGAGACAGAAGTTTCTCTTTTAGGAAAACACCACTCAGTAGGAGAAGAATAATTAGAATTATAAATATTATCTATTCCTATCCCGATATATGTCGGATAAGTTTCTGCTTGAGCAAAAATTATAGGAATAAACAATAAAAAACTTAATAAAATTGTTAAATTAATAAAAATATATTTATTTTTCATGTTTTGTTTTATTATATTTATTATTCTTAACTTTTTATTTATCGTCTAGCCTCTAATAATTAAGATAATAATTTAGATTAAATAAAAACAACTACTCAGCTGGAGCATTAAAATTAAAAGTATAAGATAATTCAATTTCACAACTACAAATTCTTTTATAGCTCCCCCCTGTCGTAACCTCGCATAAATAAGTACCTGTTGTTAATTTTTTACCACGAGCTGGATCCCACGGCGTATCTCTATAATTAGGACAATCACTATCGTTGACATTACAAGTGTCTCTATTACACCAACCACTATCAGACACACCACAAATCATGGAAATATCTGAACACGTAATACTTGCATCTGTATTTCCTGGATTAATACAAGTAGTATTAACGTTCCCACATGCTTGATCACAACTTTCCCCAAAATCACCACATATCCAACAATAACCATATAACCATTCTCCACCAACTTCAGTACATATTTCAGAGTCCAAATAACGAGGACTTAAATCTATTTCATATGCTTCTCCAATATCAAGATCAAGAAGACCCGACCAAATTATATCACCGACACAAAATTCGGTTATTGTTGTTTTTGTATCTAAAGCAATCTCTCCGTATCTTACAGTCATTGTTCCCCCAGCCGGTGAACACCATTCAGTGGGAGAAGAAACATTGGGATTATACAAACGATCAATTTGTAATCCAACATATGTCGGATAAGTTTCTGCTTGAGCAAAAATTATAGGAATAAACAATAAAAAACTTAATAAAATTGTTAAATTAATAAAAATATATTTATTTTTCATGTTTTATTATTCTATTATTCCTACAGCAAAACGATTATTATTTTCTATTTTGCCTTGAACTTTTATTTTTTGATTATTTTTTATTTCCTTTTTTTCATAAAATAAAAAATCAGAGGGTCTTAATTCATAAGTAGTATTTTTTGTTTTTAAATAAGCTTGATTATTGGAAAAAACAATCACTCCCTCTAAATAATCAGGATATGCATCTAACATATAGGCCTTTAGATTAAAAGGATTTTGGATTATAGTTTTTTCTTGTTCTTCTGAAACTAGATTTTTAGAAATATTATAAATTAAAAATCCTGTTAAATTAATTATAATAACAAGAGCTAAAAGAAAAATTATGTGTTTTAGGGTTATTTTTTTCATATATTTATTGTATTTTTTTATTACTAAATTGTCAAATATTATTCTGGCCAATTATCTAGGTCAAGACTGACTGAAAAGGTATTTTCTCCCTGATATATCCCCAGAACAGTCCCAGTAGGAATACCTATACCCCAATAAACATTAATTGATTTTGTAGATCGGAAGAGCGTCGTGT
>JAQUNM010000038.1 GCA_028717605.1 Minisyncoccota bacterium | reverse complement strand
TTAAAGCCTTAAGTTATGTTTCTCTATATGATGGAGCAAATGCTGTTGCTGGAAAAGAAGCTGTTTCTGGAAGCTTTACCAGAGATGGTACTGATTACAGAATGCGTTTTGATGGTTTAAATATTAGAGTTCCAGCTGATTCTAAAAAAGTTATTGACATAAAAGTTAGTGCTTTAGAATTGGCAGAAACAGGAGCTTTAAGAATGACAATAGCAGCTAATGGTATTAGGATTACCGATCCTCTTAACATTAATTACTACAATGATGCTGCTTTAACTAGAAACTTTACTGTAGGAGAAGCAGATGATGGAACAATTGCAGTTGTTAAAAATGCTAACAGCCCTAAAGACGGCGTAGCTTTAATTGACCTTGAAGACGACGTAGAAGGTGTTGAATTATTAAGATTCGAACTTAGAGTCACTAAAAAATCAATAGTTCTTGATGACATTACTATTAATGTTACAGCTAGTGGTGCTGATGTAGATGAAGTTGTAAAGGCAGTAAGGCTTTACGATGGAAGTACATTAATTGCCACTGAACTAGTTGATGCAACTGGTGATGCTGATTTCACAAGTCTTAACTACGATATCGCTAAAGACGTTAACAAGGTAATAACTGTAAAAGTTGATGTTTACAGCCAAGAAACATTTGACGCTGAAGGTGTAATATTAGCAGCTTCAGTTGATAGTGCTTCAATCGTAGCTGTTGATGTTGACGATGAAGATGCAACAACTTCAGGCACAGCTCAAGGTGATAATATTTACCTTTATACTGTTGTTCCTGTAATATCTAACATTTCAACATCTATTACTCCTACTACTGTTGAAGGAGAAATAATTCACGCTGATGCTAAAATTACTTTCACTCTAACAGCTAAAGGAGGAGATATTACTTTTGATCCAACTAGTGATATTACTCTTGCTGGTAGTGCTGCTGGTGTTACTTTAGCAGCTGAAAGTTATGAAGTTGATGGTGAAGCAGAAGAAGTAGATATTTTAGAAAATGATTCTGTCGTAGTTGTTGTTGAAGCTCGTCTTACAGCTACAACTACTGCTGTTAGATCAGGTATGAAAGTATCTGGCTTAACTTGGACATTTGATGATGGAGGAGAAACAGGAGACATGCCTACAGAATTATTAAAATCTCTAGTAACATCTACAGCTATTCTTGACGATATTAGATAATTCTCTTTCCTTGTAGAGAGCAAAATGACCCGGGTCTTCCGGGTCTTTTGTTTTTTTTTATTTTCTGCTATAATTAAAAAACATGAAGCAAAAAATATTTTTCATTTTTCTAATTTTTGCTTTTCCTTTTTTTAGCTTTGCCTTTTCTTTAGGAGAAAGCGTTGAATTTTCCATTGATCATTCTTTAGACTTAGAGAAGAGAGAAACTATTCAAGCTATTTTGCAAAACATTTCTCCTAAAACGCTTTTTTACGTAGAAACAGAATGGTGGAATTCTCTTTCTAATTATGAGAAAACAAGAGTTAACAATGCTTTGAATAGTTTAGGTTATGAATTTAATAATACTATTTATCCTAAATTCTCTTCAATGTTTAACTTTGATAAAAAAGAGAGAATTACTGTTTTAATTCATAGAATGAATAATGATTTTGGTGGTTATTTTAATTCTGGAGATCAATATTCAAGGTTTCAATATCCAAGGTCTAATGAAAGAGACATGGTTTATTTAAACGCTGATATTATTACTAATGAATTTAACCATATTTATTTAACTCATGAATTTTTCCATTTAATTACTTTTTGGCAAAAAGAAAAAAAACATAATGTTAGAGAAGAAGTTTGGCTTAATGAAGCTAGGGCAGACTATTCAGCTAATCTAATAGGGTATAACACTAATAGCTTAGCGGAAAAAAGAATAGAAAATTTTAAAAAGAATTTTAATATTTCTTTATTAGAGTGGACTAACCAAGAACCAGATTATGGGGCTGCTTATTTATTTATTAATTATTTAGTTGATCATTATGGTCAAAAAGTTATTATTGACTCTTTATTAAATAACAAAACAGGGATTGCTAGTTTAGAACAAGCCTTAAGAGATAATGGTTTTAGAGAAACTTTTTCTGAAATATTTTCTAATTGGTCAATTGCTCTTTTGATTAATGATTGTTCTTTAGGATCTAAATATTGTTATTCGAATTCTTTATTTCAAAATTTTAAAATAGTTCCTAAAATAAATTATTTACCCAGAACTAGAACTAGTGAAATGTTACTTACTTTTATAGCTAAAAACTGGAGTAATAATTGGCATAGAATTACTGGGGGAAGCGGAGACTTATCTTTAAGAATATCAATTGAAAATAACGTAAATATTAAAGTTCCTTATGTTTTATGTCATTTAGATTGTGTTATTGATTTTTTACCAGTAAAATCAGGCAAAGCTGAATTATTGGTTAAGGATTTTGGGAATAATAATTCTAATATTACCATTTTGCCTTTTATTCAGAATAAATTTTCTGAGTTTAATGGCTTAGAACCAAGCTATATTTTCTCTTTAGAAATATCCACTTTTGAAAAAGAGCAAGAAAGTTTAAGAGAACAATTATTAGCTCAGATTGCTTATTTACAAGCAGAGATAGTTAGATTGCAAACAGAATTAGCTACTAGACAAGGAACTTGTATTATTTCAAATAATTTATACTTTGGTCTAATGAATTCAACAGAAGTCAAGTGTTTACAAGAGTTTTTAAAAAATCAAGGTTCTCAGATATATTCAGCAGGACTAATAACTGGAAATTTTCTTTCTTTGACAAAAGAAGCAGTAATTAAATTTCAAGAATATTATAAAAAAGATATTTTAGAGCCCTTAGGATTAGAAAAAGGAACTGGTTATGTTGGTCAAAAAACTAGAGAAAAAATTAATCAGCTTAAAGGTCGATAAAAAAATAATAAATAATAAATATTATGGACTTAGTTAAAATTGGTCATTGGGCCTTTGTTCTAGGTTTACTTATTGCTTTAATTGCTGGTTTGGGCGGAGAAATTCCATACATGAGTGTTGTTTTAATCATTATTGGTTTAATAGTCGGATTTTTAAATGTTACTGAAAAAGAATCAACTCCTTTTTTAGTAGCTATTATTGCTTTGTTAATGATTGGTTTTGCTGGCTTTCAAGTAGGAAGAATGACTGGAGTAGTAGTTGTTATGTTAGAAAATATTATTACTTTTTTAGCTATTGCTGGTTTAGTAGTAGCTTTAAAACAAGTTTTAACTATTGCTAGAAAATCTGGATAAAGGAAAGATTAAGATAAAAGCCTGTTCTTTTTTTGAGCAGGCTTTTTTTTCTTGACACAGGTTTTTTAAAAAGATATTATTAATTAATATGAAAAACATAATTATAATAGGACACATAGCTTTTTTAGTTGGAATGATTTTAGCCATTTTAGCTGTGTTTGTAGAAATCCCTAAGATTGTTACTTGGCTTTTTATTCTAGGTATAATAGTTGGGTTTTTAAATATCTCTGAAAAAGAATCAACTCCTTTTTTAGTCGCCATAATGGCTTTATTAATAGCTTCTACTGCTGTTTTGCAAGTAGACACAGCTATGTCAGTACAAACAATCGCTGCTCAAGGCCCTAGAATGGCTCAGGAAATGCTTTATAATCTTATTTCGTTTATATCAGCTGCTGCTTTTGTAGTAGCCTTAAAACAAGTATTTGTCATGGCTAGAACTTGTGAATAATTATGGAATTTTTAGGAAAAATTGTTTTCTTAATAGGTATATTAACCTGTCTTTTTGCCGGAATATATTATGAAGAAGTTAATTTTACTTCTTTTTTATTTTTACTAGGTATAATGGTTGGGTTTTTAAATATCTCTGAAAAAGAAAGAAATTGTTTTTTAATTTCTGTTTCTGCTTTATTATTAATTGGTTTAGCTGGTTTTAATTTCTATCATATCCAAAAAGAACTATTTACTGCTTTAAGCAATATTCTAGTTTTTGCTTCTGGAGCTGTAATGATAGTTGCTTTTAAACAAATTTTAATTCTAGGAAAAGATTAAAAACTTTCTAAAAAAACATCTGTAGCTGGTTTTTGTTCTGGGTAATCTTTTAATATTTCTTGAGCTAATTTTTTCGCTTTATCAAATTGTTTTAATTCTTTATACACAAAAGCTAAAGAAGCCTTGTATTGAGGATCAGGGTTTATTTTAATCAACTTTTCATAAATTTCCGCTATTTCTAAGTAATGGTTATTTTGACTATAAGCAGTAATTAATTGATTTAAAGATTCTTCTGATTCTGTATTATATTTTAATTCTTGAGCTTTTTCTATTAATTCTTGGGCTTTTTCCAAATTATTTTCGTGAATATTAATTAAGCCAGCAAGCCAAAAACATTCTTTAAAATCTTTTAAGTGCTCTAGACAAAAATCAGTCTTTTTTTTGGCTAAATCTAAATTATTAGTACTTAAATCAACTAAACTTGATTCTAAAATTAAAGAAGGATCTTTGGGTCTTAATAACCAAGCTTGATCAAAAGCTACTTGAGCTTGTTCTATTTCTTTAATATTTAATAAATACTTTCCTAGAAAGCTCCAGTTTCTTACCTTATTAGGTTGTAATTTGATGTTTTCTGATAATAATTCTACTGCTTTTTCTGAATCTTTTTCTTTTAACAAAACAATATATTTAGTGTTTAAGTAAGGAATTAAAAAAGTCTTTTTTTCTCTTGCTTGTTCCAATAATTCTAAAGAATTGGCTTGTTCAGCAATATTAATTTTAGTATTTTGTTGGAAAACACTAAGGTTATAAGCTAATAAAAACCAAAGCAAGGGGATTATTAAAATAATTGAAAAACGAGATTGGTTTTCTTTCAAATATTCTCTTTTTTCTGTGGTTAAATACAAAGAATAACCTATTAAGAAAAAAAAGATTAAATAAGTAGAAAAAGATTCTATAGAAAACAAAGAAGCAGTAAAAAAAGCTAAAAGAGCGCAAAATATTCCATGAGAAATAATATCTTTATTCTTTTTTAAATAATACAAAAGAGAAAAGAAGAATAAGATATAAAAGATTAAGGCTAATAAACCATGTTGAATTAATATTTCAACTAAAGAATTATGAGCTCTATCAAACCAAGCTTCTTTTTCCATTTTAGGTAAAGTAGGATCATAGTGCTTATCAAAAGCATCGGAAAAGTTTTCTGGCCCATAACCTAAAATAGGTTTTTCTTTAAAGGCTCTAAAAGATATCTGCCAAGCAGAAATACGAGATTGTTCAGCTTCTAATCCTTTAGTTAAGGTCATTATTCTTTGAATTGGTCCTTTAATTAAAGGATTCCAATTTTTGTAAATCTGGGTTTGGTTCAAGTATATAAAAGCAGAGATAGCTATTAATAAAACACTTATTATGGTTATTTTTAACCTTTTTGTTTTAAATGGAAAAAAGATTAAAAAGGAGAAAAAACCAATAATTATTCCTAAAAAAGCAGCCCTGGTTTCAGTAATAAAAACAATAATGTAAAAAAGATACAAAGAACTAAAAAAATAAAGATACTTTTTTATTTTATTCTGTTCTTTTATAAAAAAAGTAAAAGCAATAAACAATAAGGGTAATAAGAATAAGCTTAAAATTATGGGGTTTCCCATAGTAGCTGAAGGTCTTCTGCCAAAAACCAGAATATGTTCAAAAAGCCCAAGTTTTTGGAAAATAGCAATTAAGCTTAATAAAAAACCAA
>JAQUNM010000037.1 GCA_028717605.1 Minisyncoccota bacterium | reverse complement strand
AGAGACGAAGTAATAGAATATGTTGCTCAAAAATATGGCCGAGATAAAGTTTCTCAAATAATTACTTTTGGCACTATGGCAGCTAGAATGGTAATAAGAGATGTTGGACGAGCTCTACAATATCCTTACGGTTTTTGCGATCAATTGGCTAAATTAATTCCTTTTGGCTATTCTTTGGAAAAAACCTTAGCAGAGATTAAAGAATTTCAACAAGCATATAATACTGATGAGAAAGCCAAGACAATAATTGATTTTAGTAAAAAATTAGAAGGAGTAGCTAGGCACGTCTCTACCCATGCTTGCGGAGTAGTAATTTCTAAAAATCCCTTAACAGAATATGTTCCTTTGCAACACCCCACTCAAGGCGACAACAATATTGTAACCCAATACGAAATGCATGCTATAGAAGATTTGGGTTTTTTAAAAATGGATTTTTTAGGATTAAAGAATTTAACTATCATAGAAGATACTTTGGCCAGAATATACGTTGTTCAAGGAAAAAAAATAGACATTGAAAAGATTCCAGAAAATGATAAAAATGTTTTTGATTTATTTCGAAAAGCAGAAACCACTGGTATTTTTCAATTAGAATCAGAGGGAATGAAAAGGTATTTAAAAGAACTAAAACCAACTAGGTTTGAAGACATAGAAGCTATGATTGCTTTATATAGACCAGGACCAATGGAACTTATTCCTGCCTATATTAAAAGAAAACACAAAAAAGAAACTATTAATTATATCCATCCAAAATTGAAACCAATTTTAGAAAATACCTATGGAATTATCCTCTATCAAGAACAACTAATGAAAATAGCCCAAGAATTAGCTGGTTTTTCATTACAAGAAGCTGATGTTTTAAGAAAAGCGGTAGGAAAGAAAATAAAAGAATTATTAGATAGCTTGGAAGAAAAATTTATTAAAGGATGTATAAAGAATAAAATCAATGAAAAAATAGCTAAACAAATTTGGGAATGGATTCTCCCTTTTGCTAGTTATGGCTTTAATAAATCTCATTCTTGCTCCTATGCTAAAATAGCCTATCAAACCGCTTACCTAAAGGCTTGTTTCCCTGTAGAATTTATGGCTTCTTTATTAACCTCAGAAAAAACCAATATAGAAAGAATTGCTTTTTTAATCCAAGAAACAGAAAAAATGAAAATAAAAGTACTCCCCCCCTCTGTTAATGAAAGTTTAAAAAATTTTACTGTAGTTCCGAGAAAAAGAGAAATAAGATTTGGTTTGTTGGCTATTAAAAACGTTGGAGAGAATATTACGGAAGTTATTGTCCAAGAAAGAAAAAATGGGAAGTTTATCTCAATTGCTGACTTTGTCCAAAGAATAGGGTCTAAAAATTTAAATAAAAAATCCCTAGAAAGTTTAATAAAATCAGGTGCCTTAGACTGCTTTGGGCCAAGAAATATTTTTTTATATAATCTAGAAAGACTTTTGGAATCAGCCAGAGAACACACAAAATTAAAAGAAAACGGTCAAACAGGGTTGTTTGATGGAAAAAAAGACTTTAATAACAAAATTATTTTAGAAAAAGCAGAACCAATCAAAAAAACAGAACAATTAAAATGGGAAAAAGAATTATTGGGACTTTATGTTAGTTCTAGCCCGCTAGAAGGAATGGAAAAACTTCTATCTAAAAAATGTTTTCCTATTAATAAAATAACGCATTTAATGATAAATAGATCAGTTATTTTGGGGGGAATTATAGATTCTATTAAAAAAATTATTACTAAAAAGGGACAAACTATGCTTTTTGTAAAATTTCAAGATTTAACTGGAAAAATAGAAATCATTTGTTTTCCTGATTTATGTAGCCAAAGTTATGAAATTTTACAAGAAGGAAAAATAGTTTTTCTAAAAGGGAAAATTAGTAAAAGAAATGGAGATTTACAAATAATTGCTGAGTCTCTTGAAGAAATTATTAATAAAGAGTAAGATACATTATATGGAAAAAATAAGACATTCTTTAGCCCATATCTTAGCTATAGCTGTAAAACAGCTTTTTCCTAAAGCCATTCTAGGCACAGGACCTTGTATAGAAAACGGTTTTTACTATGATTTTTTAATGCCTAAAAATTTTTCAGAAAAAGACCTAGAATCTATTGAAAAAAGAATGAAAGAAATAATAAAAAAAGATATTTCTTTTGAAAGAAAAATAATCACCAAAACAACAGCTAAAAAAATATTTAAAAAAGAACCATTTAAGTTAGATTTATTAAAAGAAATAAAAAAAGAAATAACTACTTATCAAAGTAATGAATTTATTGACCTTTGTTCTGGCCCACACGTTAAAAATACTAAAGAAATTAATCCAAGAGCTTTTAAACTATCAAAAATAGCTGGCGCTTATTGGAAAGGAAATGAAAAAAACCAAATGTTAACCAGAATATATGGAATAGCCTTTAAAACAGAAAAAGAATTAAAAAATTATTTATCTTTATTAGAAGAAACAGAAAAAAGAGACCATCGAAAATTAGGTCAACAATTAGATTTATTTTGTTTCTCAGATTTGGTCGGCCCTGGTTTACCAATGTATACTCCTAAAGGAACAATTTTAATAGAGGAACTTAAAAAAAACATAGAATCAATTTGTAAATATTATGGTTTTGAAAAAGTAATAACCCCTCATCTAGCTAAAATTGACTTGTATAAAATTTCAGGCCATGCTGACAAATTTAAAGAAGAGCTTTTTCATGTTTCTTCAGAAAAGAAACATGAGTTTGTGATAAAACCTGTCCAGTGTCCCCATCAAACTCAAATTTATGCCTCTAAAATTCGCTCATACAAAGATTTACCAATTAGGTATATGGAGTCTGAAAAACAATATAGAGCTGAAAAAACAGGAGAAGTTGGTGGATTAAATAGGGTTTACGCTATTACTGTCGAAGATGGTCATTCTTTCTGCCAGGTTTCTCAAGTAAAAGAAGAAGTTAAACAGATGGTAAAAATTATTAAAAAATTTTACCAGTCTTTAGGTTTGTGGAAAAATCATAAAGTTTATTTATCTTTTAGAGACTACCAACACCCTGAAAAATATATTGGAGATAAAAAAGATTGGGATAAATGTGAATTAATCTTGAAACAAATAAATAAAGAAATGAAATTAAATGCTGAAATTAAACAAGGAGAAGCAGCTTTATATGGTCCTAAAATAGACTTTATGTTTAAAGATGCCCTAGGTAAAGAAATTCAAATACCAACTGTTCAAATTGATTTTGCTACTGCTAAAAGATTTAACCTTTCTTATATTTCAGAAACAGGTAAAAAGGTTTCTCCAGTAATGGTTCATAGGGCAATTTTAGGATCTTATGAAAGGTTTTTAGCTTTGTTAATAGAACATTTTGCTGGAGCTTTTCCTTTTTGGCTTTCTCCTATTCAAATTTCTATTATTCCCATAGGAGAAAAACACATCAAATACGCTAAACAAATTAAAGAGAAACTAAAAGAATACAGGGTAGAAATAAATTTAGAAAAAGAAACTGTTTCTAAAAAAATAAGGCAAGCAGAGTTACAAAAAACACCATTTATTGTTGTTGTTGGAGATAAAGAAATAAAAGCAGAAACAATTAGTCTAAGATCGAGAAAAGAAAAGGAAATTAAAGAAATAAAATTAAAAGATTTTTTAAATTTATGTCAAAATTATCAATCGAAACAGAAGCTTTAATACAAAAATATCAAAACTGGCATGAATATTCTAAAGAAAAAGAAATAAACACTATTCATGTTGACGAAATTGCTTCTAGGGTTGCTTCTTTTTATGAAAAAATAAGGGGAATTATTGACTGGAAAGAAGAACACTTATTAAAAAGAGCGGCAGCTGAAAGAGCTCTAAAAAGAAGGATTTATCCTCAAATTAATCCAGTTAATGGATCTTTAGAGAATTTTTCAATTGAGTCCGAAACTCTTGTTTTAGAACTAATAAGAGGTGGTCATTTCCCTAATGATAAAATACCTTATATAAAAATAAAAGAAGTAGAAAAAGCTCTAGAAAAGTATGTTTTTATTTTAAATAATATCCCCTCTAAGACCAAAAAGTCAAAAATACAAATTTATAATTGGCTATCATGTTTAGCTGCTTGCGAAATAGAACAAATTCTTACTCCCTCCTTAAAACAGAAAGGATTAATAGACTATATGTTCTCAATAATGAAAAAAAGGGTAGTTTTACAAGAAGGAATCGTCAAAATAAAACCTATTAAAGAAGAAGAAAAAAACATTCAAATTTATATTGCCATTCAAAGAGCTCTTTTTAAACTTGATGATCCAATAATAGGTTATCATCTTTTTAAATATAAATATGGAAATTGGGATAAAGAAAATCTAGCCAAAAATATATATTCTATTGAGGAAGAGATAGAAAAAACATTAAATCATAAATTAAAAGACAGTTTTTATCAAATTTGTCAGAAATACAATACTCCTTTCTTGTTAATCAGTGATATCTTAGATGAAAATCCTGAAAAAATAAAAGAGATATTTTTTAATTCAGAAATTCTAGAAATCAACTTAAAAAAACATTATGATAAAAGATTAAAAACATTAAGAAAAAGAACATCAAGGGCAGCTTTTTATGCCACTGTTTCTATTTTTTTAAGCAATGTTATCGCTTTAATAGCCATTGAACAACCAGTAACTAGATTAATGAAAATTAATTTTCCTTTAATCGCTATTATAATAGATATACTTGTCCCTACTTTTTTAATGGCTTTTTTGGTAATTACTATTAAATCTCCGCCAAAAGGAAACCTAGAAAAGGTGATAATGGAATCAATGAAAATTATTAATGATAGTAAAAATATTCCTGTTTATGAAATAAAAACCAATATTAAAAGAGGTTTAGTTCTTAATATTATTATCAACTTTCTTTATACTCTTTTCTTCTCAGCTTTTCTAGGATTGATCATATTCGGCTTATACATAATCAAATTTCCCCCTCTTTCCTATATAATTTTTATAATCTTTCTTTCTTTAATAGCTTTCGCTGGAATGAAGATAAGAAAAAATAGCCAAGAACTTCATATGATAGAAGAAAAAGATAACGCTTTATTTTTATTAATCGACCCTTTTGCTGTCCCAATTATTCAACTAGGGAAATGGTTAACTAATAGGTGGAAAAAATATAATATTATTTCTATTGTTTTTTCAGCTTTAATAGATATGCCTTTTTTAAGTTTTGTTAGATTCTTAGAACAATGGCGATATTTCTTAAAAGAAAAGAAAGACAAGATATATTAAAATGCGTTATTATATTATTACTTATGGTTGCCAGATGAACGAATCTGACTCTGATAGATTAGCTTATTTCTTAGAATCAAATAAACTTTTACCAGCTAGTTCTGAAAAAGAAGCTGATTTAATAATAATTAATATGTGCTCTGTAAGACAAACAGCGGTAGATAGGGTTTATGGCAAGATTCAAAGAATAAAAAATAAAAAAATTTGTTTAACTGGTTGTCTCTTAAAAAGAGATAAAATAAAATTAGAAAAAAGAGTTGATTTAATTTTTAATATTAAAGATTTTTCTAAATTATCTAGGTTTATTAAAAAACCCAAGAATATCCCAGACTATTTTAAAATAGATCTTAAAATTTCTAATTTCATCCCAATTATGACTGGTTGTAACAATTTTTGTACTTATTGTGTTGTTCCCTACACTAGAGGACCAGAGGTTTCTA
Source organism: Minisyncoccota bacterium (assembly GCA_028717605.1). Classification (GTDB taxonomy): domain Bacteria; phylum Patescibacteriota; class Minisyncoccia; order Minisyncoccales; family GWA2-38-27; genus PWMZ01. The sequence continues at coordinate 85 of JAQUNM010000037.1, read as the reverse complement.
GAAAACCAGAAGAAATTGAAAAAGAAGCAAAGCGTATAATTAAAAAAGGAGCAAAAATTATTTGGCTCTTGGGTCAAAACGTTAA
>JAQUNM010000036.1 GCA_028717605.1 Minisyncoccota bacterium | reverse complement strand
CTCTTATTTTAGGTGGAATTTGTAATAATGATTGAAATTCTATTTTGTCATTTATTGTACTAGGATTATTGGGGAGATCATTGTTGTCTTTAATTGGTTTTATTTTTATTTTATTAATTTCTATTATTTGATTCATGTTTGGTCTTACGCCCACTTTTAGGCTATCTTTCTGATTTTGATCCAAGAGACAAACATCTCCTTGACAACCTTGGGGTCGAGAACCACTTTCTGATTCTGTACAAATAGCTATAAGATTACTGGCTTTACAGTGCTCGGTCAGATTTTTCAAGTATTTATTTAAATCAGCCAAGCGGTAAAAAGAAGCTTCTCCTTTCTTTCCATCTATTTCAAAAAAATCTGGTGGGGTTACTTTTATTTCTCTGGTTAAAAATTCTTCAATTCCTTGTGTTAGTTTTTCTATTTTGCCCAATGGTTCTATTGTAGAATCTATTGGGCCTTGTTTTCTCAAAGTATATTCTATGGCTTTGCCTAAGGGGATTTCTTTAACAATTAAATCTGGTTCTTCTGTTTTAGGAGAGTCTACAAAAAACAAAGGAGTTCTTTTTATAGAATCTATTATTGTATTAAAATTAACTAATTCTGGATTGATTGTATTAAAAATCAAGAAAGAGAAAGTTAATAGTAAAAAACCCATAACAGCTGATTTAATCCTGTCACGAGCGTCTTTTGTTTTAGTTGGGTCTCCGGTTGAAAAAATATATGATACTCCAGCTAGAATTAAAACAAAGAAAATAATAAGACCAAAAACTCCGAAAACAAAGTTAAAAATATAAAGAATATATTCTGGTAGAGCTGGAGTAGCCTCGAGTCCAGGATATTTCATTTCTAGAGATGTTTGAGCAAAAATTAAAAAGGGGAAAAACAAAACAAAGATTAATAGTAATTTTTTCATAAAGAATTGCTTAAATTATACCAATCTTCTAGTTTTAATGTTTCGGCTCGTTGCTGGGGATTTATTTTGTTTTTCATCAGCCAATTTTTTGTTTTTTCTTTGTTTAATTCTAACTTTTTTGCCAGATTATTGTCAAGCCGTTTTCGAGGATGAGAAAAACCAGCTTTAACAATTGAGAAATCAATATTCTTTTTGCAAGGAATTAATTCTAAAATAGCGCCATCTACTTTTGGCTTAGGAGAGAAAGAGTTTTTAGAAATATATGAAAGAATTTTTGGGTTAGCCAAGGCTTGAGTAGTAACCGCTAAAATACTCATTTTGGGTGGTTTTTCACAAATTCTTTGAGCGACTTCTTTCTGGACAACAATAACCATTTTTAAAGGAGGGTTTTTTAATTCTAAAAAAAACTTAATGATCCAGGTAGCAATATAATAAGGTAGACTAGCAACAATTTTATAATTCTTTAATGTTACTTTATAATTTTTAATATCCTCGTTTATAACCTCTATATTTTTAAAGCTCTTAAGATTTTCTTTTAAAACACTTATTAATCTATTGTCTTTTTCAATAGCAATCACCTTTTTGCAATTTAAAGCTAGTTCTTTAGTTAAAGACCCAGTGCCAGGCCCTATTTCTAAAACAATGTCTTTTTTAGAAATATTAGCTAATTTTACAATTTTTTTAACAATATTTTGGTCAAATAGAAAATTTTGACCTAAAGATTTTAAAGCTTTGATTTGCATTCTTGTGAATAAGGTTCTTGACTTAGCCTTATATTATTATATCATAAACAAATAATGAGTAAAAAGAACAAAAGGATCAGAAACCTCCTTTTTTTAATAATTTTTTGTTTTGTTATTATTTCTCTTGTTTCTGAAACTAGGAAAACAGACTGTGAGCAAAGTTTTTCTAATTTATTGTTTAGTTCTTTAGCTAGCAATTTTTCTCAAAACAGTTTAATTGAGGTAAGGCAAAATCCTTATGAGCCTTTGCCAGTTGTTTTGGTTCAGAAAGACAGTATTATTGGGATTTCCGCCCCTGTTATTATTTCTCCTCAGATTTTAGGAGCTTATGCCGGTGGTTATGGTCCGACTGATTTTAATATTGATAAAGAAATTAGAGAATATATTGTTCAAGAAGGAGATAGTTTATCTTCTATAGCTGATCAGTTTAATATTTCTGAAAATACAATTAAATGGGTGAATAATCTTTCGAGCTCAGGAATTAAACCAAATCAGAAATTAACTATTCTGCCCGTATCTGGAGCCTTTCACTTAGTAAGGAAAGACGATACATTAAGCGAGATAGCTGTTTGGTATAAAGCTGATATCTCTGAGATTATGGAATATAATGATATTTCTTCAGCAGAAAAAATTGTGGCTGGTGATATTTTAATTATTCCAAACGGAACTAAGCCATTAACCCTTCCTTCTCCCCGAACTAGTACAGTTGCTGGTACAAGTTTTGCTTATCCTGTTCCTGCTCCTATTCGAATTACCCAAGGATTACACCATTATAATGCTATTGATTTTGGAGCTCCTTGCGGTACTCCAGTTTATGCTTCTGAGTCAGGAACAATACAAAGGACAGGGTATAGTGCTGTTGGGGGGAATTATGTTCGAATTCTTCATGCCAATGGTATAGTTACCTATTATGGTCATTTACAGTCTCACAATTTTGTTAGACCCGGACAAAAAGTTAGTAGGGGTCAAGTGATTGGACATATTGGTTTAACTGGTTATACAACCGGTTGTCATGTTCATTTTGAATTTCGTTCTCCTACTGGAGCTAGAAATCCTTTTGCTAGATAATCTTTTTTTTGATATACTAATATATAATGAAAAAATTATTCCTTCTAATCTTAATAGTTTTGCTACCTGTTTTTGTTTCTGCTGGGTTGGTTCCTTGTGGTGGACCTGGTCAAGATCCTTGTAATATTTGTCATTTATTTGTTTTAGCCAACAATATCGTCCGTTTTTTATTATTCAACTTATTACCTATTTTAATTCCATTAATGATTGTTGCTGGTGGCGTTGTTTTAATAATAGCTTATGTTGATCCTAGTAAAGGACCAGAAAATATTCAGAAAGCCAGGGCTATTTTTAAAACAGTTATTATAGGAACAATATTAGTTTATACTGCGTGGATAATAGTTAACCTTTTCTTCCAGGTTTTAGGCATTATTGAATGGAGAGGTTTTAATAGAGATGGTTGGTGGCATATTGAGTGTAGTCATGATTTATCAAATATTTATACTCTAAATTATAACTTGCCCTCATAACTCAATCGGTAGAGTAGCTGACTCTTAATCAGTTTGTTCCAGGTTCGAGTCCTGGTGGGGGCATATATTAAAATATGAAAATTAAAGACATATACAACCTAGCTATTAAAATGGGAATAGATTCTGACTTAAGGGGGGAAGAAAGAATAAAGCAAAATTTAGCTAGGAAAAAACAAAAATACGAGAAACTTTCAGAACAAGAAAAAAAATATTTTGACTTAGAGTCTTTAGCTAACCCATTTTTAGATACTAGAATTTTACACATAGCTAAAGACAAAGAAATAAAAAAGATCTTGGTTGGTATAGATATAGAACCAGCCGAGCTTTTAATGGCTAAAGAATTAAAAGATATTGATTTGGTTTTTTCTCATCATCCTTTGGGTATAGGACTTTCTCACATAAGTGATGTAATGGAATTACAAGCTGAGGTTCTGAATCAATATGGAGTTCCTATTAATATCGCTGAAAAGTTAATGCAATCTAGGATTTCAGAAGTAGCTAGAGGGGTCAATGGTGCTAATCATCAAAGGACGATTGACGCAGCTAAGCTTTTAGAATTAAATTTGGTTTGTTTTCACACGGTTTGTGATAATTTAGCAGCTAACTATTTAAAGAAAGAAATTGAAAGGCGGAAATTTGAAAGATTAGAAGAATTAATTAGTTTTTTAATAAAAATTCCAGAATATCAAGAAGCAGAAAAAATAGGAGCTGGTCCTAAAATTTTTGTTGGTAGTCCTGATAATTATTGTGGTAAAATTGCTTTAACAGAATTAACTGGGGGAACAGAGGGTTCTCCAAGGCTTTACGAAAAAATAGCTCAATCAGGTATTGGTACGGTTGTTGGTATGCACGTTTCAGAAGAACATAAAAAAGAAGCAGAACAAGCCAACCTAAACATGGTAATAGCTGGTCATATCTCTTCTGATTCTTTAGGCGTTAATCTTTTCCTTGATGAATTAGAAAAAAAAGGTATACAGATTATACCTTGTTCAGGCTTAATTAGGGTTTCAAGGACTTAATCATATAGGTGTTTTTTAATTCATATCCTAGTTTTTTATAATATTTTCTTACTCCTATACCTGAAATAACAGCTATTTTTTCAAAGTTATTTTCTTTAGCTATTTTTTCTGCTTTTCGAATTAATTTTTTTCCTAACCCTTTGTGTTGAGAAGATAATTTATAATTTTTTTCTAATAAAGGATTTACTTTTCCAAAGGTATGCACTTCTCTTATTAAAGCTGCATTTTTTAATGCAGGAATAAAATGGTCTTTCTCAAAAGGGATTCTTAGTCTTAACAAGCTATATAATTTGTCTCGATTTTTATTTTCGTAACTTAAAAATATTTCTTTTCCTTTCGAAGCTTTATACTCTAAAGTATAAAGAAAAAGGTTTTCTTTTGGATTATAGTTTTCTTTTACTTCTCGGCACCTAATACAAGAACATTTTACCTTTTTTTGCAAAATTTGTCTTAAGTTTGATATTTTAGCTGGGCCCTTAATTATTTGGTAAGAAGGAATGTCTCGAACTAATCTTTGAATTCGACAATAAAGAGGAATATTCTTTTTAATTTTTATTAAAAGATTAATTAATTGTTTTTCAGTGTAGGGTTGGTATTTTTTCTTTTGCCATAGTTTATAAAGAGGAGCTTCTTTTAATAGGGCGCACGGATATATTTTTAACAAATCTGGCTGAAAGTCTGGATTTTTGAATATTTCTTGAAACATTTTTTCATCTTTTTTTAGATCAGAACCCAAAAGATTAGGCATTAAATGATAACATACCTTAAATCCAGCTTTTTTTAACAAATAAGTAGCCTTAATAATTTCTTTTATAGTATGCCCTCGTTTATTTTTTTTTAAAACATCATTATATATGCTTTGGACACCTATTTCTACTCTGGTAATACCTAATTTTCTCATTCTGATTATTTCTTTTTCATCAATAAAGTCAGGTCTAGTTTCTACAGTAATACCAACAATTCTTTGTTTGGCTGTTTCATTCTTTTTTTGAGCCTTTTTCAATGTTTCTTCTTTTTTACTATTATTAGCGGCTGAAAAACATTGAGTAATAAAGTAAGACTGGTATTTTTTATTTAAAAAAGACCAGGTTCCGCCTAGAATAATTAATTCTATTTTATCTGTTGGATGTCCAGTTGCTTTTAGGGCTTTTAGCCTAGTCTTTGTCTGTAAATAGGGATCAAAATTACAAGCAACAGCCCTCATTACAGCAGGTTCGCTGGAATAATAACTTTTAGGCATACCCTTTTCTTCTGGGCAAAAAAGGCACTTACCTGGACAATTATATGGTTTAGTTAAAACAGAAACAATAGTCACACCAGAAAGAGATCTTACTTTTCTCGTGATTAAAAGATTTTCTATGAAAGGATTTCTTTTTTTATTTAATTTATGATATTCTTTAAGCAAGCTAATATTAGAAGCCGGCATACCACCTTGCTTTCTTTTAAAAGCTTCTAATTCTTTTTTATTTTTGATATTTTTAAAATCCATGAATGAAAAATACGCTAAATACTTATTAGAGAAAACTCAAAATGATTATAACCTGAATTCAGACAATTTTGCAATGACTAGAAAATATTTACCTGAAGACTTAAATGAATTAGCTAAAATAGTTAAAAAGGGCGATTTTGTGTTAGACGCTGGTTGCGGTACCGGTTATTTGTTTTCTGTCCTAGAA
>JAQUNM010000035.1 GCA_028717605.1 Minisyncoccota bacterium | reverse complement strand
CTATTCATATATTAACAAAATCTGATTTAGTGCTTCGCGATATTGATTTATTAAAAAAAATAAAAAAAGTTAATGTTAATTTTACAATTAATACTTTTGATAAAAAATGGCAAAAACTTATAGAGCCAAGTTCTCCTACAATAGAAAAAAGAATAAAAGCAATTAAGGTTCTTATTAAAAATAAAATAACTGTTTCGGTTATGATGGGTCCATATTGGCCATTTTTTACTAATCCATTAGTTTTATTTAAAGAATTTAAAAAAATTGGAATAATCCATGTTTTTACTGAAAGTTTTAATACTGTTGGTGAAAATTATAAACAAGTAGAAGAAATAATTATAAAATATTATCCTGAGCTTTTTTCAAGATTTAGACAAATTTTTTTTAATCAGAATAAATTTTATGATTTTTATAATAATGAGAAGGGGAAAATTAATCAGTTGTCAAAAGAATATAGAATTCCTGTTACTATTTATTTTGGGATAGGACATGCAGCAAAATTTAATTAAATATATTGACAAAAAAACATATATATTGTATTTATAATATTCTTTTAAAATTTAATAAAAAGAGAGAAAGGAGGAAAATGGCTAAAAGAAAGCCTATTTTAATGAAATGTCCGCATTGCGGTAAATCAATAAAGATAATTCTGTTGCCCGTTAAGGGGAATAAGGTGGGTGATTGTCCAAAATGTGAAATAAGGTTTTCTGTTGCTAAATAATAAATAAGGAGCCCTTGGTAGAAAAATTTTCTACCCAGGGCTTTTTTTTAATTTAAGTTATGTTAAAATAATCTAAAGGTCGAGAAATAAATTATAACAAAATATGGAAGAATTTATTGCTAATAATCAAGTACTAGTTATCTTTCTTCTTTTATGGAGTATTTTTTGGAAAGGACTTGCTTTATGGAAAGCAGCTAGAAGAAAAGAAAAATGGTGGTTTATTATTCTTTTAGTAGTTAATACTATCGGTCTATTAGAGATTTCATATGTTTTCGTCTTTACTAGAAGAATAAACAAAGAAGATCAAGAAGACGATAAAGAAGAATTATTCCAAGATAATGAAACTATTTAAATCATATACATATACTTGGTGGCAAATAGGGATATTTAAAATAGCTTTATTAGCTATTGGCGCTATTGTTGGTGCTTATTGGTCAGGTTTTTTTCTAGCTAACCTATTTATTTTCATCCTTGTGGCTGTTATTGCTAGTTTATATCTTGTTTGGATATCTTTTAAATAAATAGTTTTTGGCGATTTTAAAATATCATTTTTAGATTTAACTTTATTAATAAAATGTTTATTAAAGTAAGGGTTTTTCCTAATTCTAAAAAACAAGAAATTATTAAGAAATCATTAGATTCTTTTGATGTAAAATTAAAAGAAAAACCAGAAAAAAACTTAGCCAATAAAGCTCTATTTAGTATTTTAGCTGATTATTTGCAAATTTCTAAAAATAAGATAAAATTAGTTAAAGGTTCGAAACAACAAAATAAAATTTTAAAAATAATATGAAATATTTAAGTATAATCTTGGTTATTGTTTTAGTAATAATTATTGCTATTTTTATTACTTCTAAAATAGAAACAGAAAAAAACATTGGTTTACCTAACCCCGCATCAGTTAACTGTCAAGAAAAGGGAGGGCAACTAGAGATAAAGGAACTTAGTCAAGGGCAAATAGGTTTTTGTTTATTTGAAGATGGTTCTCAGTGCGAAGAATGGGATTTATATAATAATAGATGTGAGTCAGGTCAGTTAAAAATAGAAATTTTACAATCAGGAACAGGGGATTTAGCTGAAAAAGGAAACACCTTAATTGTGCATTATACTGGTAGTTTAGAAAATGGCGAAAAGTTTGATTCAAGCTTTGAAAGAAATCAGCCCCTTTCTTTTGTTTTAGGTACAGGAGAGGTTATTCAGGGTTGGGAACAAGGAATTTTGGGAATGAAAATAGGAGAAAAAAGAAAGTTAACTATTGCTCCAGAATTAGCTTATGGTGATTTTGGGATTGAAAATGTTATTCCTCCTAGTGCTACTTTAATATTCGAGGTAGAACTTCTAGAGATTAAATAGTTTATGACTCAATTAAATCAAATTTATAAATGTAATATTTGTGGTAATATTACTGAAGTTTTACATTCAGGGGTTGGGCAGCTTGTTTGTTGTAATCAGCCAATGGAATTGTTGGTAGCTAAAAATAAAGATGAAGGTTTTGAAAAGCATTTACCTGTTGTTAATGAATTACCACCTAATATGTGTAGCGATAGAGATGGTTTTGAAATTAAAATAGGTGAAACAGAACATCCAATGCAGCCTGATCACTATATTGAATGGGTTGAGGTTAATACAATAGATGGAAAATCAGGTAAAAAATTTTTGGAACCCAAAGAAAAACCAATGGTTGTTTTTTACACAAGAAAAAAGTTAGTTAGCGTAAGAATATATTGTAATATTCATGGGTTGTGGGAGAAAAAGCTTTAAATATTGACTTATTAGAAAGTTAATGGTATAATAAAATATATGATAATATCTTTTTCTCAAGCAAAATTGATATTTTTTCCCTGTAAAAAAAATAACTATAGACCCAAACTTTTGAGTAATAGATTTTTATTATCTTACGCCATTATTTTATTACTTTTAAAGCTTATTATTATTCCTTTTTTATTTTATTTTCCTGAAACAATTTTTTTTGCTGATATTACTAAAGCTAGATTAATCGAATTTACCAATAATGCTCGGCAAAATCTTGGTTTAAATGTTTTAAAGGAAAACCAGACCTTAAATGAAGCTGCTTATTTAAAAGCCCAGGACATGGTGGCTAAGGGCTATTTTGATCACTACAGTCCAGAGGGTATTTCTCCTTGGTATTGGTTACAAAAAATTAATTATAATTATAAATCAGCTGGAGAGAACTTAGCTATTGGTTTTTTAGAATCAGAACAAGCTCATCAGGCCTGGATGGATTCTATTTCTCACCGTCAAAATATTTTAAACCCTATTTATGAAGAGATTGGTATTGCTGTTTTAAAAGATAATTTTCAAGGTAGAGAAACTACTTTAGTTGTTCAATACTTCGGTACTCCTAAAATAATGATACCAGTTGTTTCTGTTTCAGCCCCAGAACCAATACAAGAAATAATTGAACCAGAAATAACAAAACCGGAAATTATCCAAGAAGAAATTATTCAAGAAGAAATAATAGAAGAAGAAATACCAACTCAAGTAGCAGCTGAAGAAACAATAGAAAAAGAAGAAATTACTCTTTCGACAGTTAAAGAGTTTGAAAAAACCCCTAGCTTTGTTTTGTTTCAATTTATGACCAGTAAGTATTATGATTTAATCCAGGTTATTATTTATGCTTCTTTATTCTTTATTATTTTTTCTCTTTTGATTACTTTTTATTGTGATCTTTTTATCTATCATAAATATGTTATCAAGTATAAAGATATTATTTTTAAAGGAATTAGCTATATTGTTTTATGGTCTTTTGTAGTTTTTTTAGACAAAATGATAATTATTCAGTTATTCACTCAGCATTTTAGAATTAATTAAAATGAAAATTTGGAAGTTTGGAAAATATTTTTTCCTTATTTTTTTTATTTCTTTTTCCGTTATTAATTGGGAAAATATTTCTTGGGTTTTTAATTATAGAACAGTTTCTACTTTATTTTCTGATTTTTTAAAAAAAGATACTTTAGAGATTCAAGAATTATTTTATGAGGAAAAAGACAGCATAGAAATTAATAAAATAGACATTAAGGCACCATTGATTATTGGAGAGGGGTTAAATAATTTACAGGTTTATCAAGCTTTAGACAATGGAGTGGTATTATATCCTAGCTCAGCTTTGCCAGGAGAAATTGGTCAAAGCATTGTTTTGGGTCATTCTTCGCCCCCTGGCTGGCCTAAGGTAAAATATGATTGGGTTTTTACTAATATTAATGAATTAAATACCGGAAACAAGATTATTATTTACTTTAACAATAAGAAATTTACTTATACAGTTAAAGATAAAATTTTTTTGGAAAGGGGAGAACAAATCCCTGAAAAAATAGATAATAATAAATCCGTTTTAGTTTTAATTAGTTGTTGGCCACCAGGTAAAGATTTAAGAAGAATCGCAGTTATTAGTAGTTTAGATACTTGACAAAATATTAAAATATAGATATAATTTATATATAAAAACAAAAAGAACATTTAAAACTTAATTTTCTGTTTTTCAAAAAGGAGGAAGAGATGAATAGGAGAATAAAAGAAAGGATAAGGAAGTCGATAGTTAGTTTTCTTGCGGTTTTGTTTTTACTTAACGGCGTTCCATTGTCTGCTTCCACGCACTATAAGTGGGGAGACAGGAACCTTGGTAGGGATCCGTTTGGCGATCCTACCAACCTGGAAGAATTTTTGGGTGAAGGAAAAACTCAGAGAGCAATCACTAGATTAGGATTAGAAAGGATTCCAGAAGCAAGAGAATTTTCCCGAACAACACTTCCGGTTGGAACAAAATTCAAGACCATGTATTATGGCAGTAGTACTGGAGGATTTGACCACAAAATACTAAGTAATGTAATTTGGGTTGGTCCTTCTGAATTAGAAGTTTTTCTTTTCTGGCTTGAAAGAGACGCCTTGGTGGTTCCATTGGCCTGCGGTAACTTGGCTATAACGGATAATCTACAAAAACCCGTTATTCCAGAGCCAAGACCTGAGCCCGAACCAATAGCAATACCTATTGAGCCAGAACCTCAGCCCGAAACAGTGGTTCAAGAGGAGCCCAAAATTGTTGTTGAAAACTATGTTACTATAGTTTTTCAGCAGCAGTCGCCTGAACCAGAAATTGTAATTGAGGAGCAGGAAATAAAGCCTGTTCCTCGTCGCAACAATGCTTGGTTAATAGGAGCAGGGGTAGTTATTACCGGGGGACTTATTTATCTCTTAACAAGAGGAGGTGGTTCTAGAAAAATTGGACCCCCAATTGTGATAACAAAATGATTAATAGGCCCCATGATTAGAATATAATCATGGGGCTTTTCTTTTTAGGTCTTGACAAAAATTAAATAATACTGTATCATTATATATTATTTTGAAATAACCATAAACTGTTATTTTGAATTATATAAGTCGAAAAAAAATAATAAAAAAATATGAATACAAAAAAAATAAAAAAATTAACAATATTGTTTTCACTAATTGGTGGAGGAATAATGTTGTTGTTATTTTCTTTTGTTGTAGCTCAAACTAGTTGTCCCCTTAATACAACAGTGGGAGAAACTACAGCTACATTAGTAGGAGAAATAACAAGTCATGGTGGAGACCCAGTTTTAGAAGGTTGGTTTCAATATGGGAAAACTACTAGTTATGGTTTAGAAACCTCAAAGGTTGATTTATCAGGAACTGGTGTTTTCTGTAGAGATGTTGTTAACTTAGATCCTTGTACTACTTATAACTACAGAGCAGTAGCTAGAAATAGTGCTGGTACTGCTTATGGAGAGAACAAGACATTTGTTACTCAATGTTTGCCAGTATCTGTTGATCTTAAGGTTAATAATTCTAATGGACCAATTACTGTTTCTTATCAATCTAACGTTACCTTAACTTGGTCATCAGAAAATGCAACTTCTTGTGAGGCTTCAGGAGATTGGTCAGGAACCAAAGCAATAGCAGGTTCTCAAACAATTCAAATGAATCAAGTAAAAACATTTAATTTTACCCTTACTTGTCAAGATTCTACTGGAACAAAAACTGATGTAGATACAGTGGTAGTTAACGTTAATCCAAATCCACCCACAGTTATTACCAAACCAGCAGTTGTTACTTATTAAAAAATATGTTTAAAAAAATTCAAAAAAACTTAATAATAAGTATCGTTTTGTTTTTAGGGTTAGCGGGTTTTTCTTTTGCTCAAACTTGTCCTGCTAATACTATTGTTACAGGGACAACTGTTAACTTTGTTGGAGAACTAACTGATATGGGAGGGGATTCAACAACTAATGTTTGGTTTGAATATGGTAGAACAACTTCTTACGGACAGACAACTGCTCAAAGAGTTTTAACTCAAACAGGATTTTATTGTATAAGTGTTTCAGGATTACTTCCTAATACAACCTATCATTATAGAGCAGTAGCTCAAAATAGCGCTGATGTTTCTTATGGTCAAGATAAAAGCTTTACAACCACTGCTATTACCTATGATCCAACCGTTAATATTAAGGCTAATAACTCTAATGGACCGATTACTATTCCATATGATAGTTCAGTTAATTTAACCTGGACATCTGCTGACGCTGATTATTGTTATGCTTCAGGAGCTTGGT
>JAQUNM010000034.1:6016-6456 GCA_028717605.1 Minisyncoccota bacterium | reverse complement strand
TCTCCTTTTCCTTAGTGAGCTTATACATCGTGAGCTATAGTAAGTATACACTTTTTTAAAAAAAATACAAGATTTGAAAAATTTGTATAAAAATTAAAATAAATATATTTTTTTAGTTTTAAAAATTTTTAGAATTTGAAATTTCCTTATATATTAATTTAATTAGAAATTAAACTTTCAGGATACAAGGTAAATATTATTATCATAACCCTTTGAATTATTTGATAAATTTGAATTTAAATATTTTACTTTTTTTAAAAAAATGATTAAAAATATTAAATTAATTAATTTTTAATTTTGGATTTAAAATTTATTTATAATTTAAATGTAGTAATAAAAAAATGTCCTTTTGAAAAATCAAAAGGACATAAAAACTTTATAAAGTTTTTGAAATTTTATTAGCCCTTGCTATTGTTCAGTACCAATTACCCTTCTCCACT
>JAQUNM010000034.1:0-5916 GCA_028717605.1 Minisyncoccota bacterium | reverse complement strand
TCTCTATACCATCTTTATCAATCTTTAAAATGAACGCATCATTATTGTTTGGTGCTACTTGAGTATAACCTGATAAAAGATAATATCCGTCAGATGTTTCTGTGACTGAGTAAATTCTGTCGTCCCCTGATGTGCCATAAACGTTTCTCCACTTCTCTATACCATCTTTATCAATCTTTAAAATGAACGCATCATTATTGTTTGGTGCTACTTGAGTATAACCTGATAAAAGATAATATCCGTCAGATGTTTCTGTGACTGAGTAAATTCTGTCGTCCCCAACTGATGAGCTGAGGCCACCGGATCCACCCATCAATATGAAATACAAAATTACTCCAAAGATTATAATAATTATTATTGCAATCAACAAATTCATTCTTTTAGATTCTTGATTTTTATCCATCTTTTTAAAAAATTTATTAAAATAATTAAACGACCTTTAATGCTAAAATAAATGTTTAAAAATTGCTTCAAAAATATTGCCAACTATTGACTGATAAGCCTCACAAGGTGTCCAGCATTGTGGACAATTTCCATTTTTAATACTATTTCTTGTATTTTGAAAAAGCTTAGAGTTCCAAAATTCATTTAAATTATAATCTATTTCTCTTAAATTTGCAAGTTTTTTATTAAAAACAATGCAGGGGTAGATATCTCCAATTGAATTTATAAAAATTGAAGCATTAAGAGCCTGACAATGGAACGGCGCTTTTTGAGTATCTAAATACTTATTTAACCACTTTAAATATAAATCATCAAGAATATTAACCGGATTTATTAACTTTTTTCTATCTTTATAAAAATCTTGAATTTCTTTTCTTGCTTTTTGAAAAAAATTATGTTTATCCTCTATGGTTAACCCTTTGTTTTGATAATAAACCTCAGAAACCTCCATGATATTTATATGAAAACTTTCTTTTTTAAAATTACATTCTTGATTAAGTATTTTATAAGTTTCCTCTAAATATCCAATATTATATGGAGAAAGGGTGAAACCAATATAACAAGAAAAATTATCGTGTTTTTTTGAGATGACTTGCAATTTTTTAAATGTCTCAACACTCTTTCGCCAGCAATCAACTCCGCGAAGTTGATTGTGAATTTTTTCTGGACCGTCAATGCTTACGGTTAAAATAAATTTGGGCAGGTTAACTTCTTTAAGGATTGTTTCAACAGTATTTAATATAACCGGCGTTAGTATTCCATTGGTAGTGCAATTTATTACATATGGGTTATTGTATTTTACAAATGCTTTTATAATTTCTGCAAAGTCTTCCCTTAAAAACGGCTCGCCTCCTGTAAGATTTAACCATTTAAAATTAGAATTCTTCACGAATTTTTCAATCTCTTGAAGAGAAAGTTCATTTTGCGAAGAACTTTTCCAAATATTGCAAATTTGACATCTGGCGTTACAACGATAGGTAATGGCGAAGGTTAATTTATATGGAAAATTAATACGTAAAAAATTTGTTTTTAATCCTTGAAAACCTAAATCAACAAACCTCCCTAAGTTTTTTATTTTATTATTTTTATGGGACATAATAGATTTTAGGATCATACCTTGCCCAAATATCTACTTTTGGACCAGAAATGACATTTTTTAAATACCATTTGTTTGATTCCTGATCTAAAAATGATGGAAGGGTCCATGGATTTTCAATCACACCTCTTGATCCGTCAAGAATAACAAAAGAGCCTTTTAACTGGTCGGCATTTTCCACGGAAGCCAAATCTCTTATATAAAAATCATTTTTAAACCCATAATAAAAACGCAAATGTGAAAGGGTTCCTATATCGCAATAAATTTTTTTATTTGGATAATTTTTTAAAAAATTATAAATTTCTTTCATATCCCATGTACTTGCATATGTATATTCATACATATTATATGAATAATAAATTGAAGTAATTAAAAGAAATACTGTTGTAGTAACTACAAATACCTTTCTCAACTGCAAAGGGAACCATTTACTTTTATTCATCTCATAAAAATCAATTAGAAAACAAGACAGGCATAAAACAGCAGGAACGGTTAAAACAGTCAAATGTCTCTCAAGTTTGTGAACTGGTAAATATTGAGTTAAGCTCATTGTGCCGAACTGATGATATAAAAAATAAAAAAGCAGCCAAAACAAAGGAATATAATATTTTCTTTTCTTTAATATTATAATGTATAAAATCGCAATAAGTACAAAATAATAAAATAATCCGTAAGGAACAAAGTATTTATTACTCAAGTTAAAAGAAAAACTATGAGGCAGAGATAAATTAAACATTTTATTCGGATAGAACCAGAGATCCTTATTGATTCCTGGTGTATTTGGCCCATAGAATCCAGAAACTACATGATATTGAAGCAAAAAGTCACCTGCGTTTTTATAATAAAAAGTTCCCTCAAGCAAAAAAATCATTAAAAATCCAACGAATAAAAATGAATAATTAAAATCTATTTTTTTGTTTTTTAAAAATTTATACAAAACAAAGGGAACTAAAAATAAAAATGGAATTAATCCAGAAATATTTGTTAAATAAGATAATCCAATTGTAACACCAGAAAAAAAATAAAGCAATCTTTTTTTAAATTTATCATTATCTTTTTCTGATAATAAGAAAAGAAGGATGCTTAAAGAAGAAAGAAAGGCAAGAGGCTCATCGGGCATAGGCCAAGTGCCACATTGTATATCAATTGGGAAAATCGATACAAAAAACGCTGATAATAAACCAACCCTTTCATTAAGTAAAATTTTGCCTAAATAATATGTCACAATAATCATACCCAACGAACATAAAAGAGGATATAATGCTGCTGAAAAATTGTTTATACCAAATATTTTAAAACACAGGGCAATGGGATATATTATGCCCACTCTTAATGCTGGAAGATATTTGCCTAAAAAGAACTCGCCATTCATTACTCTGTAAGCATCGCTTACATACCCAGGATCATCAGACCAAGCAAGTCCTACAAAAAACGCCAATCTTAGACACAGACCAAATAAAACTATTATCAAAAGCCAAATTTCTGGTTTAATATTTTTCATATTGGTCAAAAAATTATGAATAAAATTCATAAAATACTTTATATTTTAAAAAAAAGCTCTTTTACTATTATTATCAAAATTCCCCAACCGTCTTTTATCGTCTTTAAATTACTTTTGCCATATTTTCTCTTTTTCTCAACACTGGGTATCTCTAAAACTTTTAATCTTAACTTTGCCACCTTAATTGCAATTTCTGTCTCTATACCAAAACCTTGACATTTAATATGGGGAAGAAGTTTCTCTTTTGCCTCTCTGCTAAATGCTTGATAACCATAACATAAATCAGAATAATTTGTCTTCCATAAAAAATTAACTAAAAAAATAAAAAATTTATTACCAATTTTTCGATACCATTCTATATCTTCACTTCCACCACCTTGAATAAATCTTGAACCAAAAACTACATCATATCCACTTTTTATTCCCTCGATTAAAAGTCCGATTTCAGAAGCCCTATTTGAAACATCAGCATCCATTGTGATTAAGATGTCACCTTTTGCAATCTCGAGTCCCTTTTTTAAAGATGAACCCTTTCCTATAATTGGATTAAGCAGGACCCTGCAATTATTTTCTTTTGCTATTTTAAGAGTACCATCCTTGGAACAATTATCAACAATTATAACTTCGTAATTATATTCTTGTCTTCCATCAAAAAATTTTTTTATATCCTCGAGTACAAGGGGTAAATTCTTCTCTTCATTTAATGTTGGAATAATAATTGATATTTTCATTTTGGCGATAGAATTTTATAAAAAGTATAATATTTATTATGTTTTGAGTTATAAAATTGACTTACTTGCTTTAAATTATATCTATTATGAATGGCAATACAAATTTCCTTGGTTCCTGCTATATCTGGTTGACACCAATAACCCTCATCTAAAATGATACACTGGCCTTTTTGTAGGAGTTGATTAAATTCTGGTCTATCAATATACCAAATCTGAATATGTTTTTTATTTAATGTAGTATATATACTCGTAACATGAGAAAGAAAATAACAATCATCCTGAAGTTCTTTTGCGTATTTCGTTACGTAATCATGATATAATCTTGCATCACTCCCCTCTTCAACCTTAGAGTAAGGTATTCCTATTAATTTAAAATAAGGTAAAAAAAATAAAATTGGAATAAAAAGAGTTGTTAAAATTATATAATTTTCATTAATTCGTTTATTATTTAAAAATTTTTTAAATACCCATTTTATTCCATTCTCAATTAAAAAAAGACCAAAAGCAGCAAAAATACAAAAACTCGGTACCATTAAAAGGATATATCGTGCATCCCACCCATAAATTACACTTCCTGCGTAAAACGAAGAATATAAAAAGAAAAAAAGAAAAAACCATAAAAATAAAATTAAAAATATTTTCCATTTTTTCTTTAAAATCAAAAAAATTCCGCCTGCTACGGCAATTAAAGTGAAAAAAATCGGATGGAATAATTCTTTTTGAATCCAAGAATTTTTATCCCAAAATTTATAGTTAAACCAAAATTTAGTATTTGCATTTAAATTTTGTTTAAAAACATCAAAAGAAAATCTTTCTTCTTTTGTTGATGCGCCCCAAGAATCAGTATGTTCAAAATAAAAAAAATGTAAAAAATGAGGAAATGTTAAAATAATCACTAAAAATAAACCAATTAAAACGTTGGGCTTAACTATTTTTTGAAAAATATCCTCTTTTAAAAAAAAGAAAAGAAATATCAAAACTGGAATACAAAATACTACCGCTTCCCACTTTGCAGTAAGGACAAGAAAAACACCAAGAATTGCTAAAAAAAATGTCTTATCGCTTTTTATTTCTTTATAAATCAATAAAAAAATCATTGAAAGTAAGGAAAAAAAGAGCACTGTTGGTTCAGCAGTGGCAGTAGTTGACCAAAGTATGTAAATTGGCAAAATTGCAAGAAAAAGAGAGCTATAGAGAGCAATTTTTTCTTTTTTTGTTAAAAGATATGTTAAAAAGAAAATTAGAATCACTGAAATGGAACTAACAAAAGAAGCAAATTGAAAAGCAATTTCTTCATCGACGCCGAAAATAAAAAAGGGCAAAGAAAATAAAAATGGATGTCCTGCCGGCCATTTCATCATCTCACATCGAAAACAAGTATTTTCATCGCCAAAATTACAAAGACAAGACCTAAAATCTTGCTGAATTTGTTTTGCCATATCTAAATATATATCTTCATCAAAATACAGACGATGACCATGAGGCGCAGCATTTCTCAAAAACAAACCTAAAATAAAAATTAAAATTAAAAAAACAAAAGTCTTTCCCCTTATTTTAGAAAAAAGTTTTAAAATTTTTTTTCTTTCTAAAAATAAAAAAATAACTATAAAAAAAATTACTATTAAAATAGCAATTGGTTCTCCCCTTATTACAATTTTTTCTATTTGATCGCGAGATAAGGAAAAAGAAAGTTTATAGCAAATAAATAAAAAACAAATTAAAATCATTCCCAATATTGAAAAAATAATTTTGTTTTGTTTTTTCATTTTTTTAATTTAACTAAAAAACTACCAATTACCATATAATCTGTTTTTGTTTGGATCATTACTTCAATTGCATCCTTTGGTGAACAGACAATTGGCTGACCATGAATATTGAAAGAAGTGTTTAGGACAATTCCAATCCCCTTTTCTTTTTTAATATATCCCAATAATTCTCTATATATGGGATTTTCGCTACCAAGAAGTTGGGGTCTTGCTGAACCGTCAACATTCGCAATTGGAGAATAAATTTTTTTATATTTCGGCTTTAACATATATCCCATTGTCATAAAGCGATCTGGCAGTCCACTATAGTCTTCAAAAATTTCTTGAGCATCTTCTTCTAAAATTGTTGGACAAAATGGTTGGAACCATTCTCTTTCT